>JAPPQG010000189.1 GCA_028816945.1 Alphaproteobacteria bacterium | reverse complement strand
TATGGTGAAAATCAATATGTAAATCCCCCGTTGCTTTAACCTGTAAATCAATTAGAGAATGGCGCGCGAGTTGCTCTAACATATGGTCTAGAAAGCCAATGCCTGTTTTAATATCATATTGACCTGTGCCGTCTAAATTGAGTTCTACCGAAACACTAGTCTCTTTTGTCTCGCGTTTGGCTTGCGCTTGGCGCGCCGCTTTTTCAGCTAATGGAGCAGTTTTAGAGAGTGGGGATTTTGCGGTCATATTCGTCCTATTTACATGTTCATGCTATTTTATTTCAGGCTATTTTATTTCAGGCTATTTTATGGGTCTCTATTTATATGGGTCTTATCTATTTAATTATGATTTAACTATGAATCATAGATAATTTCATCACCTTTTACATATGTCTTTTTATCATGCGTCTTTTTACCATGCGCCTTTTACCATGCGCCGGGCCGAATTGCTACCATTTTAGGCGCGCTTATAGTTCTCTAAATTACGGCTCTAAATTGTTTCTGTGGCGACAAGCAACCAATTCGGGCTTTTACTATCAATCGCGCGTTCAAAAGTCCATAAATCAACCGTCTTTTCGCTGGTTTCGGGTGTGCCTGCTAATTGATTGGCGTCAGCATCACGCATAATCGATGTTAATTCGGCTTCAATGCGGGCTGTAATGCGGGCAAAGCGGCCGTCTAATTCAGCATCATGGATTGTGGGTGGGGCAAGTTTAAGTATATTTGTCTCTAATTTATGCCCTGCCACTTCGCGCGCCTGCATGGCGGTATCAAACCCGTCAAACACTTCTTGGCTTAATAAGGGTTTAAGCTGCGCTCTATCATGGCTTGCATAGGCAAGTAAAATAATTTCATAGGCTTGCGCCGCCCCTTTTAGAAAAGAAGATATGTTAAATTGTCTATCCTTTGCAGCAATGGCTTCTAGCCCTTTTCGCACATGGGCGGGTGGGTTGGCTTCTACCCAAACCGATTGGGTGTCAATTTGTTGTGGGCTAGCGGGTTGGGTTGGCTTTGTGTCTTTATCGACAAGGCGCAAATTCGGGCGTTTTGAGGCAATTTTAGACTTTGTCGCTTTTTTCGATTTGTCACCTTCTTTTGTTCTCGGTGTGCGGCCGCCCCCCATGCCTAGCACCGAATGAAGTCGCCAGAAAATAAACACGACAACCGCTAGCAAAATTAGATTTAATACCGTTATAATGGCCTCCATAATGGGCTTGCTAAAATCAGCACTTTGATTATCTCTCTTTTAGGGATAGATTAAACCGAATAAATGATTTTGGCTAGCCCAAATAAACCATAGATTCTTTATTTGCAAAAACTGCATTAGAAAAGACTGAAAATGCCCCTTTTAGCCCCTCTTATCCTGTTTTGTCTTGTCATTGGTGAGCTTTATCTATTCATTCAAATTGGCGGGCAAATTGGCGTGCTGATGACAATTTTGCTTGTTTTTGCAACCGCTTTTTTGGGGCTTGCGCTTATGCGCCGACAAGGGTTTGCCGCCTTTACAAAAGCATATACCGACTTGGCACGCGGTGCGCCGCCTTTTGTCGCTTTGGGGGAAGGGGTGCTTATTTTATTGGCTGGTCTTTTATTGCTTGTGCCGGGCTTTTTGACGGATGCAATCGGCTTTTTGCTTTTACTCCCGCCAATACGGCAATTTATTGCCGAATTCCTTATTGGCGGCATTATACCCGTTGATATATTTTCAGAATTGCTTAAAAACCGCCCTAAACAGCAAGGGTTTGAGGAGCAAGAAAATGTTTATAGCGAAAGCCATTTTGACATAGATAATGAGAATAAGCCCAAACCAAACCCGCAAATGCGGGAAAATGGGGATATTATTGACACTGATTTCAATGTTGAGGATGAGCGCAATTCACGCTGAAATTAACCAATTTATCACTTGCGCGATGGCATAGAGCATGCTAGGTTTGGCTATATTTGGGCCTCATAAGAGGCTTTTTTTAGAGAATATAGTAAGCGATATATTCAAGCGACATATTCAAGCGACATAGTGAGTGACATAGTAAGGAGATATTATGGCTACAAATAAAGGCAAAGACACAGCTAAAAGCAAAGCAGCTAACAAAAATAAGGCAAAAGCCAATACTGATGATAATTTGAAAGGGCTAGAAGGGCTTGTCGCTGATGATGCGCCTGTGCCGAAAACAGGCGCGCCAGACACCCCCGCCGAGCAAATGCAAACTGACCCGAATGCGCCCAGCATGGCCATTCTTGCGCAATATGTAAAAGATTTATCATTTGAAAATCCCAATCCCATAAACCCACCCCAAATAGAGGGCGGCCGACCCCCTATGGAGGTTAAAATAAATATCTCTATCAATAAAATAGAGGAAGAGGATTATGAAGTGGCATTAGAGATAAGGGTTGAATCGAAAGCAGAAGAGACAATATTATTTATTGCTGAAATCAGCTATGCAGGCTTGTTCCGTATTCGCAATATCCCCGAAGAGCAATTAAAAGCCATATTGCAAATTGAAGCCCCGCGGCAGATTTTCCCCTTTGCGCGTCATATTTTAGCCGAAGTGACAGCGTTTAGCGGTTCAGCACCTGTTCTGCTCGACCCGGGCATTTTTGCCGCCGTCTATCAGCAAATGCAACAGCAAGCGCAAAATAGTGAGGGCGCACAAGCGGGCGAAGGCGCAGAGGAAGCAAAAAACTAACTTGCTAAGCAAGCTTGCTAAGCAAGCCTGCTACTTTAATTTGCCAAACTTAATCTGTTTGCGTGAGCCATTTTGCGCGCTTGGGGAGCTTGTCCAAAAAGGCAAGATGCGCTTGGTGCTGTGCTATGGTAAGGCGCGGGGGAAGTGCGTTGGGGCGTGTTTTGTGTATTTGTTGTGTGCGCGGCCCAGTGCGGCTTGTTGTGCGGCTCATAGCGGGCGTGGATTCGGCGGCTTTTCCTGCCTGTAAGCCTAAACCCGGTTGGCGGCCGCCATGCCATTCTAAATAGACTTCTGCCAATAATTCAGCATCTAATAACGCGCCATGTTTGGTGCGGTTTGAATTATCAATGTCTAGCCGTTGGCAAATATCATCGAGGCTATTTTTTTGGCCAATATATTTTGCGCGGGCAAGGGCTAATGTATCAATCACGCGATTTGGGAGGGGTGGTTTGTTTAGTCTTTTCAATTCGTGATTCAAAAAGCCTATATCAAATGGCGCATTGTGAATAATGAGTGCGCTATCTTTGATAAAGGCTAGAAATTCATCCACTTTATCAGCAAAAACAGGCTTATCTTTTAGAAATGCGTCTGTCAGCCCGGTAATGCCTCTTGCCTCTTGGGACATGACGCGTTCAGGGTTGAGATAGGATTGGAAAACCTTTCCCGTTGGCATGTGGTTATACAATTCCACACAGCCAATTTCAACAATGCGGTCTTGCGCTGGGTCAAGCCCTGTCGTTTCTGTATCTAAAACAATTTCGCGCATAACTATCTTTCAATGCTTGTCTATATGCTTGCTTTTATTTTAAGTCTGCTTATTTTTAACCGATTCTGCCTCTTTTGCAAGCAGCATATGCCATTTTCGTTGCGGCCAATCCTCTAATTTTTTCAATATGGTTTGCACTTGTTTATGGGTCTGTGCGATTGTGCCGCCATTATCAATGACAAAATCGGCTAGGCGGCATTTTTCTATATCGGGCATTTGGCGTTTGCATATAGCAATAAATTTTTCCTCTGTCATAGCGGGGCGGGCTAATACGCGTTGTTTTTGTATTTCGGCGGGGGCAGAGACGACAATTGTGACATCGACTTCATCTTGCGCGCCCACCTCGAACAATAAGGGAATATCTAAAACGACTTTATGCGCTTTGCCTTTATCCGCTTTTTCTTGTTGCGCTTGCTGCTTCAAAAAAGCTAAGCGGTCGGCACGCACAAGCGGATGAATAATGGCTTCTAATTGTTGCAAAGCGGCTTTATCTTTCAATATAAGTTTTGATAAAGAGCCGCGATCCACAGCGTCATTTTTTATGGCTGTTGGGAACAGTTTTGCCAATGGGGCGACCGCCGCGCCTCCTTGTTGGTAAAGCCGATGCACGGCCTCATCTGCCTCATAACATGGCACAGATTCAGCCACAAAACATTGCGCAACCGTGCTTTTGCCCATGCCAATAGAACCTGTTAAGCCGATAAGCAACATATTAGACGCCCTCCTTTAAGTCAGCGATAAGTTTTTCCCGCAAAGCAGGCGTGACTTGCGGGATGATATTTGTCCAGTCGGCAAAAGCAGGCACAGCTTGGTGAAGTAGCATGCCTAGCCCGTCAATACATATATGCCCGCACGCGCGCCCATCCCGCAATAAATCAGTCTCTAATGGCACATAAACAATATCGCAAATAAGCGCATGGGGGGGCAGGTTCGATAAAGACAGGGCAAGAGGTGGTTGGCCTTGTTGGCCTAGACTTGTTGCATTAACCAAGAGGCCACAATCCGCAAGCGCGGCCGAACGGCTTTCCCATGCAATAGGCGTTAATTTTGTTTGCAACCCGTCTAAAAGAGGCGCAAG
>JAPPQG010000055.1 GCA_028816945.1 Alphaproteobacteria bacterium | reverse complement strand
TGCGGGTTTGCGGGCGGGTTTTGGGGCAGATTTTCGTAGAATTGCAGGCGCCATAAGGGCTTTTTCCACCCGCTCATCGCCACATACGGGACAAGTTAAATCCCCGCTTTGGCTTTGCTCGTCAAAAGCCGCACTATCGCGAAACCATGCATCAAACACATGCTGGTTTTGGCATATCAAGGCATATTTAATCATTATTTTGTACCCCTATTTTGTATCCCTATTTTGCATCACTATCTAGCACCATTTGCGGCTGATTATAGCATGCATCCCTGCCATGTTCTAGGACAGGCAGACGGGAGCGGATTTCTGCTATTTTTTCCGTATCCAAAGCGGCATAAATAATCGTATTTTCCTCTGTGCCTGCATCGGCCAAAATCTGCCCCCATGGGTCAATAATCAAACTATGGCCGTATGTACGCCGCCCATTTTCATGCGTGCCGCTTTGCGCGGGGGCAAGCACATAACAGCCTGCTTCGATGGCGCGGGCGCGGTTTAGCACATGCCAATGCGCTTGTCCTGTCACTTGTGTAAAGGCTGAGGGAATGGTTAAAAATTGCGCCCCCGCTTCGGCCAAAGCACGGTATAATTTCGCAAAGCGCAAATCATAGCACACGCTCATGCCAACCCGCCCAAAGGGCAAGTCAGCAAGCACGCTTTGTGTGCCATGTTGATGATTATCCGATTCCTTATAATGTTCGCCATTCGGCAGGGCGACATCAAATAAATGTATTTTGTCATAACGGGCAAAAATTGTCCCGTCAGGCGCAAATAGCATTGAGCGATTAACGCACATATCGGGCTGGATTTGCAGAGAAAAAGAGCCTGCTTGTAGCCAAATATGGTGTTCGCGGGCTTTGGCGGCAAAGCCATTAACGCAAATATCAGCCTCTTCTGTGGTCGCTTTTGCCACCAATTCTTGGCGATTTTTCACCATAAAATTGCAATTTTCAGGCGTTATCACCCATTTTGCGCCTGCTTCGACAGCGCGGTCAATGAGCGCATTTAAGCACTCTAAATTGGCTTCGGGGTTCTGGCCTGTGCAGGTTTGGATACAGGCGGCTTTAATGGCAGGCATGGGCATATCCTATTTTGCTAACATATTTCATATAATTATATATGCACAGTTTCAGGCAAGACAACCCGTGCGACAGTTAAAACATTGATTTGTGCCACCCCAATACGGCGCAACACTTTTGCACAAGCCTCCACAGTTGCGCCCGTTGTCATAACATCATCTACTAAAACCACCTGCTTACCCCGCAAAAATCGATAATATTTTTTCGGCACAGTAAATGCGCCGCGCAAATTCTTTCGTCTATCCGCACGGGTTAAACCTATTTGTTGTGGCGTGCGGCGGGTGCGCCGCAACCATTCTACCTGCATGTCTATGCCCGTTAAATCTGCCAATTTGCGCGCTAATTCAGCCGATTGATTGAACCGCCTGCCAAATAGCCGCGTCCAATGCAAAGGCACAGGCATGATAATATCCGCATGGGCGAGCAATTTTTCACCCGCCCGCAACAGCCAAGGCACCATAAGATTGGCTAATTCGGGGCGGTCGTGAAACTTAAAACGGCGAATAAGCACACGCGCTGTATCTGTATAATATAAAGCGGCGCGGGCATGGTGATAAGCAGGCGGGTGGCGCATGGCATTTAGCGATATGGTTTGCGGCCCTAAGTCAAACGGCAAGGGCGCGCCTGTGCGATTGCATATCGGGCCATCAATAAAATCTAACTTGCTCCAACATTGCCCGCAAAGTGCGGGGGCGCGTGCCAATACTATATCGCAAGTCGCACAACGCGGCGGCAAAAAGAAATCCAATGTTGGCGTAATGAGTTGTTGCGTAATGAATTGTGGCACAACAAATTGCCGCGCAACGCGTTGCCATACAACGAGTTGCCGCGCAAAAGAGCCTATATGTGAGTCTGTTTGATTCATGCCATTTAATATATCATTTTATGACAATCTGCGCGATTATCATTTATGCGATTATTATTTGTTTTGGCCAAATTTACCGATAAACTCCCCTTATGAATAGACCTGTACCAGCTATTTTTGACCGCGCTTTGCAAAAACAGCATTACCAGCGCATAGCGCCCCATTTATCAAAGACTGATTTTCTGCTACGCCATATGGCAGAAAATATAAATGAACGGCTGTTAGATATAAACCGCCAATTTGCCAATGCGCTCATTATTTGCCCCTTGCCGACAATTACACACTCTATGCCTGCTTTGCAGAAAAAAATAAGGCAATTTGCAACAGCTGCCCCGTCTGCTATTTTACAGCCCGATATAGTGCTTGATGAGGAGCAGTTAGACCTTGCGCCCCATAATTATGATTTAATTATCAGCATAGGCAGTTTGCATTTGCTGAATGATTTGCCGGGGGCATTGATACAATTTCACCGCACTTTGCGCCCTGACGGTTTATTTTTGGCAAGTTTTTTCGGGGGTGAGACTTTGTGCGAATTGCGGCAAGCCTTTGCCGAAGCAGAAATGGCATGTGAAGGCGGGGTAAGCCCACGCGTGCATCCATTTAGCGCATTGCAAACGCTTGGCGATTTATTGCAACGGGCGGGCTTTGCCTTGCCTGTCGCCGATAGTGATACAGTCATTGTGCGCTATGCAAACGCTTTGGCATTATTGCAGGATTTGCGTCATATGGGGCAAAGCAATAGTCTGCACGCAAGGCGCAAATTTTTACGGCGCGCCGTGTTAGAAAAATGCCTAGCCATTTACCAAGAAAAATTCACCGACTCAGACGGCAAACTTACCGCCCGTTTTGATATTCACACATTAGCGGGCTGGTCGCCACATAAAAGCCAACAACAGCCCTTGCGCCCGGGGAGCGCACAACACCGCCTTGCTGAGGCACTTGGCACAAAAGAGGAAAAATTGTGACCTTTTACTATTCTAACGCTTACTATTTTAACGCTCTACTTTTTAACCCTTTACTATCTTAATACTGTGCCATTTTAACATTGGCCTTGCATTTTTTAACTGCGATAGTCTGCATTGATGCGAATATAGTCATGCGTTAAATCGCTCGTCCAAATTTCCGCACACCCTTTGCCAAGCCCAATATCAGCCTCAATCAAAATGTGTCGCCCTTGCATATGGCGCGCCACAGGTCGCTCATTATAATTGGCTAGCACCGCACCCCGCCGCACAATAGATATACCGCCAATCCGCAATTTAAGTCGCTCGCGGTTCGTTGGTTCGCCCGATTTACCAATCGCCATAATCACCCGCCCCCAATTTGCATCCGCCCCAGCAATAGCTGTTTTAACCAAAGGGGAATTGGCAATAGAAAGCGCAATTTGCCGTGCTGACAAATTGCTTTTCGCACCTGTTATTTTGACTGTTATAAATTTGCTTATTCCCTCCCCATCGCGCACAATTTGTTGGGCTAGGTCGTGCATAAGTGCATGCAAGGCTTTGCGAAACCCGCGCAAGCGCGCATCTTTTGCCCCCCTTATAGGTGCGCCGTGATGGGTTTGGCCGGTAGCAAAAAATAAAATTGTATCCGATGTCGATGTATCGCCATCTATTGTGATAGCGTGAAAACTGCTTGGCATGGCGTCCCGCAATAAGATACGCAAGACTGAGGGCGGCAGGGTAGCATCGGTAAAAAAGAAAGCAAGCATAGTCGCCATATTTGGCGCAACCATGCCTGAACCTTTGGCAATGCCATTTAAGGTCACCTCTGCCTTGCCTAATTTTACCTTGCAAGTCGCCATTTTAGGGAATGTATCTGTCGTCATAATGGCTTGGGCGGCTTTTTGCCAATCGGCTTTGGCGCTTAATTTTGGCTCTAATTTGCTAATCGCCCTCGTCAGCGGCGGCAGGTTAAGGCTTTTGCCAATCACGCCTGTTGAAGCCATAAAGACTGCCTCAAGCGGGCAAGGCAAAACATGCGCGGCCGTTTTGGCAAGGCTTTCAGCATGTTTTGCGCCCGCTTTGCCTGTATAGGCATTGGCATTGCCCGCATTGACAAGCAAAGCCCGCGCTTGGCCTTGTGGCAAATGCGCGCGACACCACTCTACGGCGGCCGACGGCATAGAGGAGCGCGTGGTTAGACCCGCACATTTTGTGCCTTGTGGGAAAGCCATAAAGAGTAAATCATCACGCCCTTTATAATAGCTATGTGTAGCCGCCACCCCAAAGCTTACACCTGCAATGGGCGGCAGTTTAGGGAATTTTTTCGGGGCAAGCGGGGAGATGGGGGATGGTTTCATTTTGCTCATTTTTAACCGCCTCATATAATATGCGCGCCTGATACGGCAATAGGCTGATAATAATTTGTCCGCCCCCTTAAAACAAGGATATTTTGCATAATTGGCACTGTATTGGCACAGGCAAAGACACGCAAGCCGCATTGACATAACCCCCTGCAAACCCTACATATGCCTATATGCCTGCCAAGCCTGACAAGGCTAACATAATATAGTATAGTCTATGGCGTTTAATTGGTTGGTTGTCGCCTTTTGTAGAGAAATTTTCATGCTTGCCCTCAATAAAATTGCCCGCCATTTATTTGGCACTGTCCATGAG
>JAPPQG010000177.1 GCA_028816945.1 Alphaproteobacteria bacterium | reverse complement strand
GGCAATTCTGGCTGCATACGAAATAATAAAACATCGCCAATTTGGCTTTCCGACGGTTCAATTTCGCGCAAATATTGCCGTGCTGCTTGCCAAAGAATTTCGCCTTCTTGCGGGCTTGCATGTCGCTGATAAGGGGGTGGGGTTTCGGGTTCGCAGCCAAAAAGGGCGCGGTAAATGCCACGAATAAAACCAAGACAATCAGCACCTACCCCTTTGCAACTTGCCTGATGAGAATAGGGCGTGCCGAGCCAGCTTTCTACTTCGGCTAGCAAATAATCAAGTTGGGAAATATTATTTTCGGCCACAATGCGTGCGTGGAATAATGGGTCAATGTCTAAACTAAAATGTCTAAACTAAAATGCCTAAACTAAAATGCCAAAATTAAAATTGCCCTTAACGCGCCGCATTGCTAACCAATAGGCTTTCAGCGGGCATATGCGGCATGCCACGAAAATTTCGATAATTGCTGAATTTTGTTTGACATGTGGCAAAACTTTTATCGCAACCAGCAATCAATGTGACTCTGTCATTAACGGACGGCAAATTAGAGAGGCTTTGCCAAAGCGTTAGGCGGCGCGTGGTCGCCTCAATAACATCATCGCGAATGGCTACTCTTGCGCCGGCTAATTTGCCGGTCGTAAATGCTATTTCACCCTGCACAAACCAACCAGCCGCATAAGTTGATAATTTATCCACAACCAGCACTAATTTACCCACTTGGCGCAAAATGGTTGCCGTTGAATAAGCGTTTTGCGTAAGATTAACGCTGCATCTTTTATCGCCTAAAATAGCATCGCATTTTTTTTGAAATGTGCGGCCAATTGCTTGTTGTAAATTGCTTGCTTGGCCTTCAAGGACAACTGTAAATTTATCGCCAATACAACGCACTTGGCCGAATGTGCCTTGCATAAGCCGTAAGCCATGTGTTGGGTTTTGCCAATCGACGAGCCATAATTGCACATCGCACCCATCATAAAGCCCATTGCGTAAATCATCTGCGGCTAAATGCGGGCTGCCGAGAATGCCGCTCATTTCCATACCGTCGCGGGCTAAATCGGCACCTGTTTCTAGTGCCGTTGGCGTCATGCCACTATCGGCTAAATATTTTGTGTTTTGAAATGTAACAGACGCATCATGGTCAGTTAGCCCAAGCACAGTGTTATCCTTGCGTTGCAACCGCCAACAGCGACAAAGAGTGGCAATTTCAGCCGCTAAACTATTGCGAAAATCAGCAGAAATCTGCTTCATGCTGTGACCTCTGCAAGGCGCAATTCAATCAAGGGGATATTATTTATGCTCCCTGATTCGGGGGAAGTGAATTGAATATCTAATTGGTCGCTATCAAAGCGCACAGGCACATCAAATTTGAAACCAGCGGTTACTTTGCTCCCCTTAGAGGCGGCTGTCTGTAATGTTATTTTGCCTGTTGTGTTATCAACAGTATAGGCGGTTTTGCTGAGTGTGCGCCCACCAACGGCAACAACCACAGTATTGGCAACGGGTTTGTGAATGCGGCGCGTAGCCGTATGCGTGCCTGTGCCATATATTTTCTCTAATAGAAAATACCGCCGCCCCGTGCCAAGTTCCCGACAGGGCTGATCAAGAGGGGAAATCGCCCTGCCGGGAGTTGCCGACTGGTGGTCAAGCCAGTCATGCCAGCGGAAACCGTAAAGCCGTCCATGTCGTGCTTCAAAAAAATCGATTAAACTATAAAGTTCTGCTATGGGTCGTGGGCCGGCGGCTATATTGTAACGCCGCCGCGATTGCGCCCATGGGCTGTTGCGTTGCTCATAACCAGAAGCAAGTTGCGCTATTTCTGTGCGCCGCTCAGGCCCGCCCGTCGAACCAAAAGCAATGCGGTGCGGCATTTGCAATTCGTGAAATAAAGCAGCAACCATGCCTTAAAGCCCCCGCATGCCGCGCTTTACGGCACGCGCTAAAACACTTGCTAATTGCGGCTCAGCGCGCTCGACGCCCGCCAAATTAGGCGCGTTAAGATTGATATGAATAGGCGGCGGGGTGATTGGGGCAGTAAGCGGTAATGGATAGGGTGCGGCTTGCCTTTGGCTTGCCCCATTTATCCCGCCACTTATAGCTGCGCTTATCCCTCTATTTATGCCGCCACCAATACCGCCATTTATGCCGGGTGTGGTGACACTTATTTTGCCTAAATCCCGCGTTAATATATTTAGAATTTGTGCCAATCCCTGCCCGTGCTTTTCAATGTCACTAAAAGCCTTCAACCAAACGGCACTCATTTGTAGGCCTGATTGAATGAAATTGAGTTGGCGCTTTTCCAACCCGTCAAATATGCGATCCAAATCACGGGCCGCTTGTTGTGCGGCTTCGGCGGTGGCGACCAAACGGTCTAATCTATTTCTTCGCTTGCCTGCCATTATTTATTCCCATTATGTCCTATTTATTTTCCTTTTCAACCCTATCCGGAAATTGCGCCATAAGGTGCTGTAAATCTGCTTTACTGAGAGGGTCTATATTTGTTGTGCGCGGCGATGATAAGGCACGCAAAATTTCACCCGGTGTCAAAGCCCAAAATTCTTCCACCCCAATTCCCATCATCAATGCTGCACGGGTTAAATTGTCCCAAGGAAATTTTTGTGTTTCCATATTATTCAGCAACAAGAAAAGCCGCTTCTAATAATTGCGCTGCCACTTCGCTTGCCCGTGCATAGCCGCCTTCAATATCAAAAGAGCATGTCTTTTGTGCCGCCTCATCTGTGTCTGCCTTTATATTTTCACTTATCATATCACCCTCACCCGCCCCATATAGGCCCGCCTGCAAGACACAGATAACATCACGCGCACACATGCCATGCGTAGCAAAATCTTTCGTCAATAATAATATGTTTTTGCCGTCATAAAGACTTTCCAAATAAGCCAAAGCCGATAAAGTCAATCGCAAACGCCTTGCTTTGCCGTCAATTACAAGCCGTAGCTCGCCGCGTCTTGGATTGACAAAAGGGGTTGGTAAAAAATCTCTAAAGCGCGGCAAAACTAATTTCACCGCTAGACTCAAAAGCCATTCGCCATGTCACTTCGCCGTCAAATTCACCCGCATAGGAAAGTTCGCTAATGGCAAAACTACCTGTTATTGTGCCGAAAGACGGGATGACAATTTGCCATTGGCTAATTGTGTTCGTAAAAAAACTACTACGGATTGTTTCATCCGCTATTGTGTCTCGAAACACACCTTCGCCAGCAATGCGTAAAGATTTAACACCACCATCTAGCAATAATTCCCGCCATTGTGCCGTTGAGCCACTATCAGTTATATCAATAGGGCGTAGATTAAATTCAATCTCACGGCTTTTTAGGCCAGCGACAGTTGTATAAACAGATCTACCAGTTTTAATTTTCAATAATAGGCTTTTGCCTGCCTGAGCAGCCATATTTAATCTCCTTCATATATTAGTTCATTTCTGTAATCGCGGTAAAATTGACACGATGCCGCCAAGCGCGGGCATTTGTGTCTTTTTCACTCGTAATAGTAGAAAACCGCATTGCAATAAGTGTGGAACTAGGTAAAGCCAAACTTGCATTTTCAAACCATGCCCGCAAACGCGCCGCCTCAGTTGCGCCATTTTCAACATCATATAAATCTGACCAGATAGAAAAGCGCACCACATGACTAAATATGCCGCCATCACTATCCGGGTGGGGGCGCGTCTCCAGCCCGTCAAAATCAAGTCTTGGCATTTTTTGACGCGCCCCCATAACAGGTGTAAAAAGTTTGCTTAGCTCAAGATTAGCGGCAAGACGCGTAAAAATAGCTTTTTGCATATCTGCGCCTGCATCAGCCATTAGTGGATTCTCCTGTGGGTTGTGACTCTTGCGGCATTGACTGTGTTGGATTGGGCTGTGTCGGATTGCCTTCTTCGCAAAAACATTCAAGCCGCCGCCCGCGCCCATCTGGGTCATGGACAGTATGCACCCAAAGAATTTGTGTCCCGCGTCTAAACCTATCGCCCGGCCGCAACTGACTATTGGCGCGCAAACGCACAACATGGCTTATTTGTTGCGCCTCTGCGCCGGCTTGAAATCTAAACCGCCCAGAACGTTGGCGCACTTGTAGCCAAACAGCGCCTTTCGCCCGCCACACACGCGCGCCACGCACAAGTTCAGCCTGCTCCAAAATATATTCCAACCGTCTGCGCAAAATCATAATCGCAACATCATAAATGTATATTTCGATAAGGACTCATAAGCGTATTGACAATTTCAGGCATTTTGGCCGTATAATTACTGCCATGCCATTCGCCTTGCTCATACCAAAAACTAACCAATTGGCGGATGGCCTGACGCAATGGTTCAGGCACATCCGTTGCCGCATCCCCAAAACCAACTTTTAAGGAAACCAAAATGCCAAGCGAACTGCGTTTTGGAATTGGCCATGCCTGACCCGATTTCAAAATGAGTTGCGGTATGCGCGCTTTCTCTACGGTTTCGTAAAGATTGCTATTTATTTGTGTGCGCTCACTGCCACCGAGCAAATAAACCCCCTCCACTTGTTTGACCGGCAAATGTGGTAATTTTAGGGGTTTTTGAGCG
>JAPPQG010000031.1 GCA_028816945.1 Alphaproteobacteria bacterium | reverse complement strand
AATGATATGGTGCTAACTTATATTAGTTCGGGGCGCGAACAAACTGTCTATTCGGCAACAGATCCTGATTTCTCTAATGTCGATTTAGTAGGTGAAAATATTATTCGCGATGAATTTAACACAATCACACAAGAAGTGCGCCTAGCCTCTGATAATGACGCACCTTTGCAATGGATGATAGGGGCTTATTATTTTGATGAAGATGTAAGCCATTTCCGCAATGTATTATTTGGTTCGCAATTTAAGGCTTATGGTAATTTATTGGCGCGCAGTTTAAGCCAACGCATTTTGGGAACTTCTGTCGATTTAGCGGGTTTTGTAGGTGCGCTTGGGCCGGCGGCCGCTTTGCTTGGCGGCGCGAATGCGGCTGATAATTGGTTTCGCGCCGGCGATGGAGTACGCATTGAAGCATTTAATATGGAAAGCGAAGCTTTATCCTTATTCGGTCAATTAGATTATAATGTCACAGACAGAATAACAATAACGCTCGGCCTCAATCATACAGATGATGAAAAACGCGTTTCCTCTAATGTGGTGATTGTCGATCCATTTAGCGAAATTGATTTTGATAATTTGGCTCGTGTGACCAATATCCCCGCTCTTGTTGCATTGAAAGATTATCAATTTTTCCCACAATTCACCAATTACCCCAATGATAATGAAACGGGCATATTTCAATCCGATGATTTAGTCCATACATTGCGCCTAACTTATGATTGGAATGACAATATCAATCTCTATATGAGCCATGCGACAGGCTTTAAGGCTTCATCGGTTAATATGTCTTATGAAGCAGTAGAGCGGCGTTTTGCCGGGCCAGAAGATGTAGAAGTGATTGAATTAGGGGCCAAAATGCAATTCGATAGAGGCTTTGTCAATCTTGCCCTTTTTGAACAAAAAACCAAGAATTTCCAAAGCAATACATTTAATGGACGCGGCTTTGACCTTGTCAATGCAGGCCAGCAATCCACACAAGGGCTAGAAATAGACGGCCATTATCAAATGAATGATTATTTTGCTTTTCTATTTGCCGCAACCTTTCTCGACCCCGTCTATGATAGTTTCAAACGCGCCCCTTGTGACCGCAATTCAAATGCCCTGCCCGAAGTTGCTTGCGATGCAGGCACAAATAATCAATCACGCGATTTGACAGGCCGAAAACCAGCGGGCATTCACGAATTAAGCTTGAATGCGTCTATTATGCTGAATTATCCGCTTGCGCCTGCCTTGCTCGGCTTGGCACGGTTTGAATATGTCTATGAAGATGAAATGGCGCTTGTCGATAATATTCCAACATCCGTTGCCCAGCAAGAAGTCAATATGCTGAATGCAAGTTTTAGCCTTATCCATGAAGATAGAGGGTGGGAAATTATGTTATGGGGGCGCAATCTCACCGATGATGATTATTTTGTAAGTGCTTTCCCCTTGCCAGCGCAGAGCAATTCATTTGCGGGTTATGTCAATGCGCCGCGTGCCTATGGGCTTATTGTGCGGCAAAATTTTTAAGCAACATGTATTTAGTGCATTTAACGCATTTTATGCTTTTATTACGCTGAAAAATTGCTATAAATAAATGTTCCCCCATTAGATTAACTGTTCCCCCATTGGATAGTGTTAAAGGAGTGCGCCATGACGGATTATGTTGCGCGCGGCGATTTGCAAATTGCCCGCCCATTGGCTGATTTTGTCGAACAAGAAGCAACCCGGGATATAAGTGTGTCTGCGGCGCGTTTTTGGCAGGCTTGCGCCCAACTGCTTGCCACTCATAGGGACACGAATCAAGCTTTATTGGAGACACGCGCCGATTTACAAAAGCAAATCAATGCATGGCATAAAGCTCACCGTGACAAAAAACATGATATGGTTGCCTATAAAGTATTTTTGCAAGAGATTGACTATCTCCTGCCCGAAGGGGAGGACTTCACCATTGACACACAGGATGTGGATACAGAACTTGCCGAACTTGCCGGCCCGCAACTTGTCGTGCCTGTCACCAATGCCCGCTTTGCGCTTAATGCGGCCAATACCCGCTGGGGCAGTCTTTATGACGCTTTTTACGGCACAGATATTATCCCGCAAACAGGCGCCTGTGCTGATAAAGGGCATTATAACCCAACCCGCGGGGCAGAAGTTATTCGCCGTGCGAAACTTTTGCTAGATGAAATTGTGCCTTTGGCTGAGGGCGCGCATGGTGATGTGACGCGTTATTTTATAGAAAATGGTCACCTGCTCGCCCAATTTGCTAAACGACAAACAAAATTAGCGGACCCCGATAAATTTGTCGGCTATACAGGCACACAAGCTAAGCCAACAGCCATTTTGTTCAAAAATAACGGTTTGCATATTGAACTACGCCTTGACCGTACCCATGCCATTGGCAAGGATGATTTAGCAGGGGTAGCAGATATTATTTTAGAATCGGCCTTAACAACAATTTTAGATTGTGAGGATTCTGTCGCCACTGTGGATGCGCAAGATAAAGTGCAAGCCTATCGCAATTTGCTTGGCCTTATGCAAGGCACATTAAGTTGCGCTATGGAAAAAGGGGGCAAAGAATTTACCCGCCGTCTAAACCCTGACCGCCTTTATAAAGACCCGCAAGGTGCGCCTTTTCATTTGAAAGGGTTAAGCCTTATGCTGATACGCAATGTCGGCCATTTAATGACGAGTGAGGCTATTTTGGATGAGGCAGGCCAACCGATTTTTGAAGGCATATTAGATGCGCTTATGACGGGCTTAATTGCTTGCCATGATTTAGAAAAACCACATGACATAAGGCGCAATAGTGCCTGCGGGTCGGTTTATATTGTGAAGCCAAAAATGCATGGGCCGGCCGAAGTGGCTTTTTGTGACCGTTTATTTGCAAGTGTCGAGGATGCGTTGGGGCTTGCCCGTAATACACTAAAAATGGGGATTATGGATGAAGAGCGCCGGATGACTGTCAATCTCAAAGAATCCATAAGGGCTGCCAAAGAGCGGGTGATTTTTATCAATACAGGCTTTTTAGACCGCACGGGTGATGAAATCCACACTTCAATGGAAATGGGGCCAATGATACGCAAGGGCGATATGAAACACGCAAAATGGCTTGCCGCTTATGAGGATTGGAATGTGGATATTGGTTTGGCTTGCGGTTTTGCGGGGCGCGCCCAAATTGGCAAGGGCATGTGGGCGATGCCTGATAAAATGGCTGATTTATTAGAGACAAAAATAGCCCATCCACAGGCGGGGGCAAATTGTGCTTGGGTGCCGTCTCCTGTTGCGGCGACTGTGCATGCGATTCACTATCACAAAGTCAATGTGCGGGCGATACAAGACAAAATCGCCACCCGCGAGCATGCAAAATTAGATGATATTCTCACTATCCCTATCCAGCAAGAGGCAGATTGGCAGGCCGCTGACATACAAGAAGAATTGGATAATAATGCGCAAGGCATTTTAGGCTATGTCGTGCGGTGGATTGAACAAGGCATTGGCTGTTCGAAAGTGCCAGATATTCATAATATAGGTCTTATGGAAGACCGCGCCACTTTGCGGATTGCTAGCCAGCATATTGCAAATTGGCTACACCATGGCATTTGTAGCCAAGCGCAAGTCATAGAGACCCTTAAACGCATGGCCGTTATTGTCGATAAGCAAAACGCCAATGACCCTGCCTACCAGCCTATGGCGGCTGATTTTGAGGCAAGTTTTGCTTTTGCCGCGGCTTGTGATTTAATTTTCAAAGGGCGCGCCCAGCCAAATGGCTATACAGAACCGCTCTTGCACGAAAGACGGCTTGCTTATAAGGCGAAAAACTAAGCCCGCCCTTAATTAAAATAATTGACAAACCCCCTATTAGGCATTAAATAAAGCATAAAGGAAGCAAGAGCAGAGTGAGCGCAGATTATGGCAGTTCCAAAACGCAAAACAACCCCCTCACGGCGCGGCAAACGGCGCGCCGCGGATGCGTTGAAAAAACCAACCTATATTGAAAGTGCCGATAGTGGCGAACTCCACCGCCCACACCATATCGATTTGGCAAGTGGCATGTACCGCGGCAAGCAAATCCTCACACCCAAAGGCGATTAGGTTATAATTTTAGCAATATGCTTACATGTTAAAAGCCTTATAAATCAGGCTTTTAGGTCATATTTTTGTGTATGTATGAGTTAATGTTAATTGCTTTTTCCTTGCTATACTTAACTTTTACGCTAAAATATGGCTCATACGGCAAATCAGTCACTGAAATTAGGATATATAATGTCTTTTGATGCAAAAAAAGCGGCGCATATGTCTGCCTATTTGCTCTTTCAAGCAGGCGGGGCAATG
Source organism: Alphaproteobacteria bacterium (assembly GCA_028816945.1). Classification (GTDB taxonomy): domain Bacteria; phylum Pseudomonadota; class Alphaproteobacteria; order RS24; family RS24; genus JAPPQG01. The sequence continues at coordinate 346 of JAPPQG010000031.1, read as the reverse complement.
AATCATATGAAATTGATAAAATTGCTTTATCTTGCGGAAAGGGAAAATTTACGCAGATGTGGCTGGTTCATGTCTGATGATTTTTTAGTCTCTATGCCGCATGGGCCAGTTCTTTCTAATACGCTCTACCTTATTAACAGGGATATAGATAATTCGGAAACTTGGAATCAGTTAATTTCCGAAAAAATTAACCACACAATATCCCTTAAACGAGACATTCAACTGAAAGATTTAGATGAATTGAGCGTTTCAGATGTCGAAATTTTGGAAGACACATGGCAGAAATTCGGCACAAAAACCCAATGGGAGTTGAGAGACTACACGCATGATCCCAAAAATTGTCCCG
>JAPPQG010000093.1:3563-4672 GCA_028816945.1 Alphaproteobacteria bacterium | reverse complement strand
CATGTTGATCATGGCAAGACGACTTTAACGGCGGCGATTACGAAAGTTTTGGCCGAAGCGGGTAGTGCTGAATTTTCTGCCTATGCAGATATTGATAAAGCCCCCGAAGAAAAAGCACGCGGCATTACCATATCAACAGCGCATGTTGAATATGAAACCGATGCGCGCCACTATGCGCATGTGGATTGCCCGGGCCATGCGGATTATGTGAAAAATATGATTACAGGTGCGGCGCAAATGGACGGAGCGATATTGGTTGTCAGTGCAGCTGATGGGCCTATGCCACAAACACGGGAGCATATTTTGCTTGCGCGCCAAGTGGGCGTGCCTGCTTTGGTTGTTTATCTAAATAAAATCGACCAAGTAGATGACCCTGAATTGCTTGAACTTGTTGAAATGGAAGTAAGGGAGTTGCTAACTTCTTATGAGTTCCCCGGTGATGATATACCGATTGTGAAAGGCTCTGCTTTGGCTGCCCTAGAAGGTGGCGATGAGGAGACGGGCAAAAATTCTATTTTGGCTTTAATGGCTGAGATTGACAAATATATTCCACAGCCTGAACGGCCAAAAGACCAACCGTTTTTATTGCCGATTGAAGATGTGTTTTCTATCTCTGGGCGCGGGACAGTTGTAACGGGTCGTGTGGAACGTGGCGTTATTAAGGTTGGCGAAGAGATTGAAATTGTTGGGATTAAAGATACGCAAAAGACGACTTGCACGGGCGTTGAAATGTTCCGCAAATTGCTAGATCAAGGCGAAGCGGGCGATAATGTTGGTGTTTTATTGCGTGGCACAAAGCGCGAAGAAGTAGAGCGGGGGCAAGTTTTATGTCATCCTACCTCTATCACCCCGCATACGAAGTTTAAGGCGGAAGCCTATATATTGACGAAAGAGGAAGGCGGTCGTCATACGCCCTTTTTCACCAATTATCGGCCACAATTTTATTTTCGGACGACAGATGTGACGGGTGTTTGCCAATTACCGTCTGGCACGGAAATGGTTATGCCCGGTGATAATATAGAAATGGAAGTTGAACTGATTGTGCCGATTGCGATGGAAGAGAAATTGCGCTTTGCGATACGCGAAGGCGGCCGCACGGTTGGCGCAGG
>JAPPQG010000093.1:0-3401 GCA_028816945.1 Alphaproteobacteria bacterium | reverse complement strand
ATTCGCTTAAAAGCATTCGACCATCGAGTGCTGGATAATTCAGTGCGTGAAATTTTGAATACAGCAAAACGCACAGGTGCAGATGTGCGCGGGCCTATTCCTTTGCCGACTCATATTGAGAAATATACTGTCCTGCGTGGGCCGCATATTGATAAAAAAAGCCGCGAGCAATTTGAAATTCGCACCCATAAACGGATGATGGATATTATTGATCCGCCCCCGCAAACAGTGGATGCGCTTATGAAATTAGACTTGCCTGCGGGCGTTGATGTGCAGATTAAACTATAATGAGTGGAGAAAGCAAATGCGCGCTGGTATGATTGTTCAAAAACTTGGCATGACGCGCCTCTTTAATGAGGACGGCCAGCATGTGCCTGTGACTGTGCTGAAATTGGATAAATGCCAAGTGGTGGCGCAACGCACACAAGAAAAGCATGGCTATAATGCGGTGCAGTTGGGGGCAGGCTTTGCCAAACCACGGCGCCTGTCTAAACCCTTGCGTGGCCAATTTGCCAAAGCCTCTATTGAGCCAAAGCGCAAACTTGCTGAATTCCGTGTCACAAGCGAAAATTTAATTGAGCTAGGGGCAGAATTGGCAGCCAATCATTTCCTTGAAGGGCAAAAAATTGACGCCACAGGCATAAGCATTGGCAAAGGCTTTGCGGGGGCGATGAAACGCCATAATTTTGGCGGTTTGCGGGCGTCGCATGGCGTGTCTATTTCGCACCGCAGTCACGGCTCGACAGGCCAATGCCAAGACCCGGGCAAAGTTTTCAAAGGGAAAAAAATGGCCGGCCATATGGGTAATGCCTATGTTACCATGCAGAATTTGACAGTTGTTAAAACAGATGTCCCGCGTGGCTTGATTATGGTTAAAGGGGCGGTGCCCGGCGCAAAGGGCGGTTGGATATTATTGCGCGATGCAAGCAAATATCCAATTCCAAAAGATGCCGCCTTGCCCGCCGCCCTCGTTGAAGACTCTACACAGGCAGAACAAACACAAGAGCAAGCAGGGCAGGTAGAAGCGGACATGCAAACAGAACAAACAGAACAAGCGCAAGCAGAAACTAAAACCGAACCCAAAGCAGAAGCACAAGAGGCAGAAGCGCAAGCAGATAAAGCAGACGCCAAAGCAGAAGCGCAAGAGGCAAAGACGCAAGAGGCAGACGCACAAAAAGCAGATAAAAAAGATGAACCCGTGGCTGATGATAAAGCAAAAGCTGATACACAAAAGGCTAGTGAAGCAAAAGGAAAATAAATAATGAAAGCGGATGTCACCACACTTGATGCGCAAAAGGCAGGCACAGTCGATTTAGATGATGCCATTTATGGGCTTGCGCCGCGTGCTGATATTTTGCACCGCATGGTGCATTACCAGCTTGCAAAACGCCAAATGGGTACGCATAAGACAAAAATACGGTCAGAAATTACTGGCACAACGAAAAAATTTGTTCGCCAAAAAGGCACTGGCAGTGCGCGCCATAGTACTCGTAAAGCCAATCTTTTTGTTGGTGGCGGGCGCGCCCATGGCCCAAAACCGCGTAGCCATGCCGTTGGTCTGCCTAAAAAATTCCGCGCTTTTGCGCTAAAAACAGCCCTATCTGCCAAAGCCAAAGCGCAACAATTGATTATATTAGATAAAGCAGAATCAAAAGATGGCAAAACAAATATATTGCGCCAACAATTAGACAAGCTTGGCGTGCAATCTGCTTTGATTATTGACGGGGCGCAATTAGATGAAAAATTTGTCCGCGCCGCGCATAATATCGCCCGCATAGATGTCTTACCTGTGCAGGGAATCAATGTTTATGATATTTTGCGCCGTGACTATTTGCTACTCACCAAATCGGCTTTGACAAGTTTGGAGGCGCGGTTCAAATGACTATTGAAAAATATTATGATGTGCTACGCGCACCCAATATTACAGAAAAGGCGACTATGGCGTCTGAATTTAATCAGCTTGTGTTTGATGTTGCTATGGATGCGGATAAGCCAACCATTAAGGCGGCTGTGGAAGCTTTGTTTGATGTGAAAGTAAAACATGTCAATACGCTTGTGCGCAAAGGCAAGCGCAAAAAATTTCGCGGGCGCGCAGGCCAGCAAAAAAATGTTAAAAAAGCAATTATAACATTAGAAGAAGGTCACAGCATTGATGTGACCACAGGGCTTTAAGAATGGATAAATATTATGGCACTTAAAGCATTCAAACCAACAACCTCATCGCAACGCGGCCTTATTCTTATCGACCGCGCCAATTTGTATAAGGGCAAGCCGATTAAACAGCTCACACAGGGCCTAACAAAATCGGGCGGGCGCAATAATGCAGGCCGTATCACAGCGCGCCGCCGTGGTGGCGGCCATAAACGCAGTTACCGCATCATTGATTTCAAACGCCGCAAATGGGATATGCCCGCGACAGTTGAGAGACTAGAATATGACCCAAACCGCACCGCCTTTATCGCTTTGATTAAATATGAAGATGGCGAGCAGGCTTATATTATTGCCCCGCAGAGGCTTGCCCCGGGCGATAAAGTGATTGCCGGCGAAAAAGTGGATGTGAAACCCGGCAATGCCATGCCTTTGCGTTCTATGCCTGTTGGCACAATTATTCATAATTTGGAAATGAAGCCCGGCAAGGGCGGCCAACTTGCCCGTTCAGCAGGTTCTTTCGCCCAACTTGCTGGCCGCGATCAGGCTTATGCAATTATTCGGCTTGGCTCAGGCGAGCAACGGCTCATACATGGCGATTGCATGGCAAGTGTTGGGGCGGTGTCTAATCCCGATCAAGCGAATATCAAATTAGCCAAAGCGGGGCGCAAAAGGTGGCTTGGCAAACGGCCAACTGTGCGCGGTGTGGCTATGAATCCCGTCGACCATCCACACGGTGGCGGGGAAGGTAAAACATCAGGTGGCCGTCACCCTGTCACCCCTTGGGGCAAATCGACAAAAGGCAAGCGCACACGGGCGAATAAGAAAACGAATAAATATATTTTGCGTAGCCGTCATATGAAGAAGAAACGTTAGAGTTAGGAGCAATTATGTCACGTTCAGTTTGGAAAGGTCCCTTTGTCGATGGCTATCTGCTTAAAAAAGCAGAAGCCTCCCGTCAAGCTGGGCGCAATGATGTGATAAAGACATGGAGCCGCCGCTCAACAATTTTGCCACAATTTGTTGGCTTAACATTTGGCGTGCATAATGGCCGTAAACATATTCCTGTATTTATAAGTGAGGAAATGGTCGGCCATAAATTGGGTGAGTTTGCGCCAACCCGCACCTATTATGGCCATGCGGCAGATAAAAAGGCAAAAAGGACATAGGATAAGTCATAGGATAAGTCATAGGGATAAAGTCATAGGATAAGTCATAGGGATAAAGACATAGGATAAGTCATAGGAATAAAT
>JAPPQG010000198.1 GCA_028816945.1 Alphaproteobacteria bacterium | reverse complement strand
ATACATAATCGCCCCCTAGAAAGCAAAGCCTATCTATGCTAGTCTGTAAATTATATAAGTGTCAATGAATATATAGAATGACTAGATGCGCATGACGGATAATACGCAAACCAAGAGCGAACCGCCTATTATAAGCCAAGCTGAGCTTGCAAAATTGGCAGGCAGCCCTGACCTTGTCGAGGCAGCTAATGCTTTATTAGATAAAAATATCGAGCGTGCTGAAAAATTATGCCGCAAAGTGCTGAAAGCCGACCCGCTTAATGTCAATGCCATGTGCTTATTGGCAAACATTGGCACTCGTTTAGGCCAGTATAAAGATGCGGCGCATTTGCTCGAGCGTTGTTTGCAATTAGCCCCTGATTTCCACACTGCCCGCTTACATTATGCGAATGCGCTTTCAAAACAGCGTAAATATCAAAATGCGCTTGCAGAAATAAAACGGGTCGGCCACCCTGTCTGTGAAAGTTTTATGGCTGTTACATTGCGGGCGAATATATTGTCCCAGCTTGGCGACCATGAAGAAGCGGTGCGATTATACCAAACACTCACACACAATAAGCAATACCCGCCCCCGCCGCGTGTATTTGTGAGCCTTGCGCATGGGCTAAAAACATTAGGCAAACAAGATGAGGCTGTTACCGCTTATCGGCAAGCCCTTATTGGCGACCCCCTATTGGGTGAAGCCTATTGGAGTCTTGCCAATTTGAAAACAGTCACCTTCACCGCAAAAGATATAAAAGCCATGCGCAAAGCGGCCGCTGATAAACATATCACCCGCGAGGATTTTTTTCATTTATGTTTTGCACTTGGCAAAGCATTAGAGGATAAGGGCGAATATGAGGAAAGTTTTTTACATTATAAACGCGGCAATATGATTAAAAAGCGACTTATAAAATATAACCGCAACCGTCATTACGAAGATACACAACGGCTCAAAGCATTTTTTACGCCCGCCCTCTTTAAGGAAAAAGCCCAACAAGGTGATATGGCAAAAGATCCGATTTTTATATTAGGCTTGCCGCGGGCTGGTTCAACTTTATTAGAACAGATTTTAGCGAGTCACTCACAGATTGACGGCACGCATGAACTCAGTGAAATTATTTCTATTGCCCGCCGTCTTGGTGGCAAAAAATCGGCCCCTGAAAAAACACAATATCCGCATATTCTCAATCAATTTGAACCCCAGCAATTAGCAGATTTAGGGGCTGAATATATTGAGCGGACAAAAGTCTATCGGGCGGGTGCGCCCTATTTCATAGATAAAATGCCAAATAATTTTTCCCATATTGGCCTCATTCATCTTATTTTGCCGAATGCAAAAATTATTGATGCCCGCCGCAACCCTATGGATTGTTGCTTTTCCGTTTTCAAGCAATTATTCGCCCGCGGGCAACATTTTTCATATAGTCTGCAAGATATAGCCCATTATTATAAAAATTATGTCGACCTCATGCGCCATTGGCAAAAGACCCTGCCGAATCGGATTTTGCTTGTCTGCCATGAAGATGTGCTTTTTGATACCGAAGCGCAAATAAAGCGTTTATTAGATTTTTGCAACCTGCCCTTTGAAGAGAGCTGTGTGCGCTTTTATGAAACAAAACGCGCCGTGCGCACAGCAAGTTCCGAACAAGTACGCCAGCCAATAAACACAAAAGGCTTTGAAACTTGGCGCAATTTTGAGAGCCACCTTGCCCCCGTGCAAGCCATATTAGGCGATTTGCAAACCGACTATAAATGGTAAATAGAGCCGTAAATGCGTCTATATTTAGGGAAATGTCGCATATGATTAGGCTTTTGGGCTATTGTAGAAACACTTAAAAATTGTAAAACTTCTTAAAATATGTTTAAGTAAAGCGATTCGAAAAGAATTCACTATTTCGTAGGGAAACGAAATCTATAAGGAAAGAGAGGAAGGTGGCGAGATGAAAAACGGGATTGATAAAAATATCCAACATGATTGGCAAGCACCGCTTAAAAATAGACTATTGCATAATACGTCAATTATTGTTTTAAGCTTAACAGCGGCTACCCATGTAAATGCGCAAACGACCGCACCGAATGTATTTGATGAAATTGTCGTGACCGCGCAAAAACGCACTGAAAATCTACAAGATGTGCCAATTAGTGTGCAGGCTTTGGGGGGCGGCCGATTGGATGATTTAGGCATTGTCAATTTTGATGAAGTGGCTGCCCTTGTGCCAAGTGTCTCAATTACCTCATTGGGGCCGGGCAATGCGCAAGTCTATATGCGGGGCATTACAAATGGTGGGGACGGCAACCCGTCAGGCTCAAATCCAAGCGTGGCAGTCTATTTGGACGACCAACCCGTCACCGCGATTGACCGCATATTAGATGTGCATATGTATGATATTGCCCGTGTGGAGGCTTTGGCCGGGCCGCAAGGCACACTTTATGGCGCAAGTTCGCAAGCAGGCACACTGAAAATAATTACCAATCCGCCCGACCCGTCCGCCTATGCGGCTGGCTATGATGTAGACATATCGCAAACCGAAAAAGGCGATATGAGCTATTCACTAGAAGGATTTGTGAATATCCCAATTTCCGACAGAATGGCTCTGCGTTTGGTTGGCTGGACGATGGAAGCAGGCGGCTATATTGATAATGTGCTTGCGTCACGACAATTTAATCCTGGAGGGGTCGATGGGATACGCTATGAAGGACCGACAATAAGCAATGCAGCTTATGTAGAAGATGATTTTAATGAAGAGACTAATCATGGGCTACGGGCTGCTTTGCGTGTGGATTTAGATGATAATTGGGTTGCCAATTTGCGTATTCTGCACCAAAAGCAAGAGACCGAAGGCGTATGGGACCACGACCCCGAAAGGACGGGTGATTTACAAGTCAGTCGCTTTTTTGTTGATGAAAGCGAAGATGAATTTACGCAAGCCGCCTTAACGATTGAAGGCACGCTTGGCGATAGCGATTTAATCTATGCGGGTTCTTATTTGGATAGAGATGTCGAGTATCAAATTGACTATTCCGAATATGTGAATTATGGCGATACTATTGGTTATTATACTTGCTCTTATGAACCCGGTTATGTTTGTCGGGACCCGCGCATACAATATTATGGCCCGGCAACATATAAAACAACAACCCATGAATTACGCCTCGCAACAAATACAGATGAGAAAACACGTGTTATTGCTGGTATGTTTTACCAGAGCGCGGAACATGATTATTTATTGGATTACCAAATCCCCGATATTAGCGAAGGTTTAGATGTAAATAACCAAGAAAATGGCGTTTTTATGGGATATTCCCCCTATTCTTATTTTGTGACAGACCAAGTGCGAGAAGTGACGGAAAAAGCCTTTTTTGGCGAACTTTCCTATGATGTGACCGAGCAATTAACAATTACAGGCGGTGTGCGCATATTTGAAATTGAGAACAAATTGGAAGGGGTAGCAGGCACAGTTTATTCTCAACTACAAGCACCGCTTGATATTACCTCAAAAGAAGACGGGATAATTAGCAAAATAAACGCCTCTTTTCGTTCTTCTGACAATGTTATGTTTTACATTACCTATTCAGAGGGTTTCCGCCCGGGCGGTATTAACCGTGCATCGACCACAAACATTCCCCGTGACTATGAGTCGGATTTAGTCCGCAACCATGAAATAGGTTGGAAGTCGACTCTGTTAGATAATCGCATGCGCTTAAATGGTGCTTTATTTTATATGGATTGGGAGGATATGCAAATTGGCCGTTTTGAACCGGAGGAATCCTTTCTTGGCTTGACAGCAAATGCCGGCGATGCAGAAGTGTTGGGCATTGAGATTGACATGTCATGGCTTGCCACACCCAATGTAACGATTGATTGGGCAGGATCTTATATCCCAACTGCCAAATTGCTAGAAGAGTATATTGAAGAGATTGGCGAACCTGTAACCGCCCCCATAGGAACAAGGTTGCCCTATGTGCCAGACTTCAAAACAAATCTTACCTTGCGCTATCAATTCAACATTATGAATCGGTTGGGCTTTTTCCAAGCAAGTGCTTATCATGCATCTGATAGTTATAATAGTATTGTAACTTTACCGGGGCAGGTAGATACTCGCAAAAAGCAAAAAAGCTATACTTATGGGAATATGTCGGTTGGCATTGATGAGGAAAATTGGGGCATAACGCTCTATGTCAATAATGTATCAGATGAGCGTGCCGAACTTTATCGCAATATTGTCGATTATGAGGAGCGCATCACAACCAACCGCCCCCGCACAATCGGCCTCAGTTTCAAGCAACGATTTTAGAGTTGGGGTTTTAAGATTGGGATTTTCGGCTTGGGGTTTTAGTGGTGAGCCCGGCAGGAATCGAACCTGCGACCCACTGATTAAAAGTCAGTTGCTCTACCGACTGAGCTACGGGCCCATTGAATGACGCTTATAACATAATGCTTATAATATAAGCTTTATAAACCAAAATTTGCTATTCGGCTAGCCCCAATTAAAAGGGGGCAATATCCCCTTTCATTTGTTGCTGCTTGAATTTATCTCTAAATGCTGCAAATTGCCCCTGCTCGATAGCGGTTCTTAGCTGTGCCATTAACTGTTGATAAAAGAATAAATTATTCCATGTCAATAACATAGAGGCTAAATATTCGCCACATTTAACGAGATGATGCAAATAGGCACGGCTATATTGATTGGCGGCCGCACAGGGGCTGTTTTCATCAAGCGGGCGGGGGTCATTGGCATGGCGGGCATTGCGTAAATTGACTGTGCCACGCGCCGTATAAGCAAGCCCATGACGGCCTGCACGGCTTGGCATAACACAATCAAACATATCAATGCCGCGGGCGACTGATTCGACAATATCATCGGGCGTGCCAACCCCCATTAAATAACGCGGGCAAGTTTGCGGCAGGCTTGGCATGGTGGCTTCTAACACACCCAGCATAGCCGCCTGCCCTTCCCCCACTGCAAGCCCACCAAACGCATAGCCGTCAAAACCCATCGCCTGTAAAGTGGCCGCACTCTCACAGCGCAAAGCGTCATACACCCCACCCTGTATAATGCCAAAGAGCGCATTTTGCTTATTATTATATTTTGCAAAAGCGGTTTTGCAACGCTCTGCCCAGCGCATAGAAAGCTGCATAGATGTTTGCGCCTGTTCTAATGTTGCGGGATAGGCGGTGCATTCATCTAAAACCATGCAAATATCGGCACCCAATAGGCTTTGAATCTCGATACTGCGTTCAGGCGTTAGCATATATTCTGTGCCGTCAATATGGCTTTGGAATTGCACGCCCTCTTCTGTCCGCGTGCATAATTTAGCAAGTGACATGACTTGAAAGCCGCCACTATCCGTTAAAATAGCACCGTCCCATTGCATAAACGCATGCAAGCCACCAAGTTTGGCAATTGTTTCTGCGCTCGGCCTTAACATTAAATGATAGCAATTCCCAAGCACCATATCGGCACCCATAGAACGCAACTGCTCGGGATATATCGCTTTGACAGTACCAGCAGTGCCAACGGGCATGAAGGCAGGCGTGCGCACTTGTCCATGCGCTGTCTCAATTATGCCGTGCCGTGCGTGGCCGTCTGTATGATGCACTATAAATTTCATTAGTCTCTCATTTATTTTACTGTCTATCTAATAAGCATGCATCACCATAAGAATAAAAGCGATAATTTTGTTTTATCGCATGCGCATAGGCGGTCTGCATATTATCTATGCCTGAAAAAGCGCAAACAAGCATAAATAGAGTTGATTTTGGCAAATGAAAATTTGTCAATAGGCGGTCCACCACCTTAAAGCGATAGCCGGGTGTAATGAAAATATCTGTATGACCGCAAAATGGCTTAATTTTGCCTTCCCTATTGGCAGCGGTTTCTAATAAGCGCAAAGGTGTGCTGCCAACGGCAATGAGCCGCCCGCCCTTTTCTTTACAGGCATTGAGTGCCTGTGCTGTCTGCTCTGTAATTTCCCCCCATTCGCTATGCATGATATGGGCGTCTGTATCATCCACTTTGACAGGTAAAAATGTGCCTATGCCAACATGCAAAGTAACATGATGAATGCTAACCCCTTTTGCTTTGAGGGCGTCTAGCAAATTGGGCGTGAAATGCAAGCCTGCTGTTGGCGCGGCAATCGCCCCATCACGGCTAGCAAAAAGCGTTTGATAATCGCTTTTGTCACGCATATCAGGCGGGCGGCGGGTGGCAATATAGGGGGGCAAAGGCATAGAGCCAATTTGCGCAAGCACTTTATCCATATCCGCAGGGGGCAAGTCAAATTGCAACTGAGCTTCGCCTGCTTGGCGGTCTATAATATGGGCGCGTATATTTTCAAACATAATTATATCGCCCTTTTGGACTCGCTTTGCGGGTTTTAGCAAGGCACGCCAAAGACTTGTATCTAGCCTTTCAATGAGTGTGACATCAATTTGTGCGGTTTTATTTTGCGCTTTGCGCTGGCGCGTGCCAATAAGGCGCACAGGCATAACGCGTGTATCATTCACAATAAGTGCATCGCCTTTATTTAATAAATCAGGTAAATTGCGTATGCTTTTATCAGCTAATCTACCGTCCGCCCCTACACATAAAAGCTTGGCCGAGTCACGCGGGCTTGCGGGTCGCAAGGCAATATGCGTTTGTGGTAAAGTGAAGTCAAAAACCTCAACCCGCATAAATCTTAATCCACATGTAATTATTCAGTATCAGCTGGAGGCATCAACCGTAGGGAGATAATTTTATCAGGTGTTTCAGGCGGCTCGCCGCGCGTAATATTATCGACAAATTCCATGCCTTCCACAACCTCCCCCCAAATTGTATATTGCCGATTGAGAAAAGGCGCATCTTCAAAGCAGATAAAAAATTGACTATTTGCACTATCTGGATGACCTGCGCGGGCCATGCCAACCGTGCCACGCTCAAACCGCTCACGGCTAAATTCCGCCCGTAAATCAGTATAGTCAGAGCCGCCCGCACCTGTGCCTGTTGGGTCACCCGTTTGCGCCATAAAGCCGTCAATCACGCGGTGGAATGTAAGGCCGTCATAAAATTTTTCAGCCGCTAATGCTTTCACACGAGCGACATGTTTTGGCGCAAGGTCAGGTCGTAATTTAATTTTTACAACCCCATCCTTTAATTCCAATAATAAAAATTCTTGTTTTTGCATATTTTTGCTCTCCTCTGCATTCCCCAAATTATAGGTAAAAATTGTAGCAACTAATAATAAACCCACTGCGAATAATTTATGCATGCTCTGTCCTATCATTCAGCCATTTTCTCAATAAGTTTTTTTGCAACCGCCGATGGCAGAAACGGCGTTACATCGCCTTTCATACGGGCAATTTGGCGTACTAATGTCGATGAAATAAACCCCGTATCAGGCCCAGCAGCCAAACAAATAACTTCAATCTCAGGCGACATAATGCGGTTCATCGCAATCATTTGCGCTTCATAATCAAAATCTGCCCCATTGCGTAAGCCACGAATAATCAGTTGCACATTAAGATTTTTTGCTGCATCGACAAGTAGCCCGTCAAAAGTGATAATTTCAATCGCACAATTTGCCTTTTTTGCCCGCGGCGATAATTCCTCTGTCAGCATGGCGTGGCGTTCCTCGATAGTAAATAAGGGCGTTTTACCCGCACTTGTCCCTATGCCAACAACGAGCCTATCTACCAGTTGGAAACTGCGCTCCAAAATATCAATATGTCCATTCGTCAGCGGGTCAAAACTGCCGGGATAAAAACCACTTTTCATACTTTCTGCCATGCCGCCTCCTTATTATGTTGCGGGCTGTTTGTCCTGCTGCTCACTTTTTGCATTTTCAGTTTCAGGTGACTCTTCTTGTAGGCAAACAACAGACACAACTCGTGCATTTTCATCTGTGCGAAAAATTGTCACGCCTTGCGTATTGCGGCCAATAATGCGCAAATCCTCTACGGGACAGCGGATAAGTTGGCCGTTATCTGTCACAAGCATAATTTGGTCACTATCTGTTACAGGAAAAGACGCCACAAGCGGGCCATTGCGTTCAGTTACAGTCATTGCTGTCAAACCCTTGCCGCCGCGCGCTGTGGTGCGATATTCATAAGCAGAGGTGCGCTTGCCGTAGCCATTTTGACTAATGGTGAGTAAAAATTGCTCTTGTGCCTGCATTTCCTCATACTGCTCGGGGCTTAATTTGATTTCTTCATCGGTTTCGGTTTCGCCATTTAGCTCGTCATCCGCCTCACTTGCGCCATTTTCGGCTACTTCTTCATCTGCCATATCCGCTTCCATAGAGCGGCGGCGCAAAGCCGTTTCTTTCAAATAAGCATTGCGTTCAGCAGCAGTCGCCTCACTATGGCGCAAAATTGCCATAGAAATAAGCTCGCTCCCCTCATTTAAGCGAATGCCCCGCACACCCGTAGAACTACGGCTACGGAAAACACGCACATTTGGAACGGGAAAACGAATGCACCGCCCCGCATTGCTTGTCAGCACAATATCATCGGACTCAGTGCAAAGGGCAACACCAATAATCTGCTCCCCTTCATCTGGTTTCATAGCAATTTTCCCGCCCTTATTGATATTGGTAAAGTCGGACAAATCGTTGCGCCGCACATTGCCTAGCGAAGTTGCAAACATAACATGATAATTGCCCCAACTGTTTTCATCTGTTGGCAATGCCATAATGGCATTTATGGTTTCCCCCGTCTGCAAGGGGAGCAAATTGACAAGGGCTTTGCCGCGTGATTGGGGACTGCCCGCAGGCAATTTCCACACTTTCATTTGATAGACTTTGCCTGTGGTCGAGAAAAACAAAACGGGCTGGTGCGTATTGGCGGCGAAAATGCGGGTGACAAAATCCTCATCTTTGGTGGACATGCCCGTCCGCCCTTTGCCGCCACGCCTTTGCGCCCGATAAGTAGAAAGTGGCACGCGTTTAATATAGCCCGCATGGCTTACTGTGACGACCATATCTTCTTGTGGAATCAAATCCTCATCATCGACAGCCAACTCTGTATCCAAAATTTCTGTCATGCGCGGCGTGGCAAATTCATCGCGTACTTTCTTTGTTTCCGCGCTGATAATATCCATAACCCGTTGGCGACTTCGCAAAATATCTAGCAAATCGCTAATTTCCTCGCCAAGCGTTTTTAATTCAGCGCCAATTTCATCACGCCCTATGGCTGTGAGCCGTTGCAAGCGCAATTCTAAAATTGCCCGCGCCTGTTCCTCGCTTAAATGAATTGTGCCATTTTCAGCGATACGGTGGCGGGGGTCATCAATCAGTTGAATCAATTCGGTGACATTTTCTGCAACCCATGCCTTACTCATTAACTGGTTGCGGGCTTCTTGCGGCGATGGGGCTTTGCGAATAAGCGTGATAATTTCATCTATATTGGCAATGGCAATCGCAAGCCCAACCAATATATGCGCCCTATCGCGGGCTTTATTGAGATTAAACTTCGCACGGCGGGTGACAATGCGCTCCCGAAAAGCAATAAAGGCTTGCAGCATGGCGCGCAGATTCATCAATTCTGGCCGCCCGCCATTCAAAGCCAACATATTTGCGCCAAAACTCGTTTGTAACATAGAGTAGCGATAAAGCTGGTTCAGCACGACTTCCCCTACCGCATCGCGCTTTAACTCAATGACAACGCGCATGCCGTCGCGGTCGGACTCATCGCGAATATCCGAAATGCCTTCAATCGTTTTTTCTCGCACAAGTTCAGCAATTTTTTCAATCATGCTCGTTTTATTGACCTGATAGGGAATGGCGGTAATGATAATCGCCTGCCTGTCTTTACGAATTTGCGTAAGTTCGGTTGTCCCACGCATAATGATAGAGCCACGCCCTGTCATAGCGGCGGCACGCACGCCCTGCCGTCCAAGTATTTGCCCGCCGGTTGGGAAGTCTGGCCCCGGCACAAGGGCGCAAATTTCTTCCTCTGTCGTGTCGGGATTATCAATCAGTTTAAGGACGGCATCGCTAATCTCGCCTAAATTATGCGGCGGAATATTGGTTGCCATACCAACAGCAATGCCATTCGCCCCATTGACAAGCAAATTGGGAAAGCGGGCGGGCAAAACAGTCGGCTCGCGTTCCGAATTATCATAATTATCCTGAAAATCGACCGTGTCTTTATCAATATCTTCCAATAAAGCATGGGCAGGCTTTGCCATACGCACTTCTGTATAGCGCATAGCCGCCGCGGGGTCGCCATCAACAGAGCCAAAATTGCCCTGCCCGTCCAAAAGCGGCAAGCGCATGGAAAAATCTTGCGCCATACGCACCAACGCATCATAAATAGACTGGTCGCCATGCGGGTGATATTTACCGATAACATCACCAACCACACGCGCCGATTTGCGATAGGGTTTGTTAAAATCATAGCCATTTTCATTCATTGAAAATAAAATACGTCTATGAACGGGCTTTAACCCGTCACACACATCGGGCAAGGCGCGGCTGACTATGACACTCATCGCATAGTCCAAATAGGAGGTGCGCATTTCCTCCTCAATGGCGATTGGGCTTACATCAAATTCAGGCGGCACAGAACCCGATGACCCATTGCCGCCCCCATTTCCATTATTATTGCCGTTTCCATTACCATTATTATTAGCACTATTATCAGCCTTTGGCGTGGCTGACTCTTCGGGCTTTTCAATGGGCTTTTCAGCTGGTTTTTCAGGGCGTTCTTCGTCTAATATGTCGGCCATGCGGTGGGATCTTTCTGTCTATCATAAAGCATAGAATCACTGCTCTAAACCTAGCATTTATGGCGTTTTAATGCAATGAAAAGAGACTAAAAATAGCCTTAAAAAGGCTTAAAAAACAGACGATATTTCAGCAAGTTAGCGCGCCATATAATGGCGTGTGATAGGCAGGGTGTTGAGTTGTTTTATCAGCTGGATTTGATAGACAACGGCGCGCCCTGTACGGAAAAGCATTTCAGACCCCGTCAAGTAAAAATCCCACATGCGAATAAAACGCTCATCATACATTTTGCGAATTTCAGGCAATTTTGCATAGAAATTTTGTCGCCACGCATTAAGGGTCTCGGCATAATGTACGCGCAAAATCTCAATATCCGTCGCCATAAGCCCGCTTTTTGTAACCGCCTGCACGAGTTGCGGTAGAGACGGCAAATAGCCGCCGGGAAAAATATATTTTTCAATCCACGGATTATTATAATTACCCATTAAATTGCGATTTTTGCTTGTTGGCACGCCGATTGTGTGAATAAGCGCAACGCCGTTTTCATTCAATAGGCTAGATATTTTTTGGAAAAAAATTGGCAAAAAATGCTCCCCCACATGCTCCAACATACCAACAGAGACAATGCGGTCATACGGCCCTTGCACCGCTCGATAATCCATAAGCGCGAACTTCACCCGATTAGCATCGCCTGCTTCTTTTGCCTTTTGGGTGGCATATGTGTATTGCTTTTCGGATAATGTGATACCATCCACATGCACATCAAATTGGTTGGCAAGAAAACGGCTTAACCCACCCCAGCCTGAACCAATATCTAGCACTTTTTGTTCGGGCGATAGGTGAAGTTTTTTTGCTAAACGCAATTTTTTATTATGTTGCGCCTCTTCAAGACTGTTTTGTGGCGATTCAAAATAAGCGCATGAATATTGTCGGTCGCTGTCTAAAAAGAGACTAAAAAATTCATCGGATAGGTCATAATGGTGTGCGACATCGCGTTTGCTTTTTTTGGCAAAATTATAATTTCGCCATAAATGCTGCACGCGTATAAATGGCTGTATTGTATATTTATAAATGCTACCCTTTTGGATATTTTCAAAATTTTTCCAGCTTAATTCAAAAAGTGCTTTTAGGTCACCTTCTGTAATTTCAATATCCCCATCCATATAGCCTTCGCCCAAAGCCAATTCAGGGTTTAGTAGAAAGCGCCAAAAGGCTTTACGCGTTCGAAAATGTAGGCCAACAGACGGCCCCTCCAACTTGCCCTTATAGCTACGCGCATTATCATCTTGCACGGAAATAGAGAGTGTCCCGTAAACAATAATCGCTTGCAAAAAATTATCAGCAAATTTCAGCATGATAATAAGTATTGTCCCTGTGTTCCCAAATCAAATGAAAAGCATTAAGTTAAAAAACATAAAACTTAAAAGGGAATCTCATCATCCTCCACCCCTGCCATTTCGGGTGTTTCGGCACCACTCGTGGTTGCATCTGGATAGGGTGCGCCTCCTGTGCCAGCTATGGCATCGCCGTCAGCAGAGTCACGGCGTG
>JAPPQG010000056.1 GCA_028816945.1 Alphaproteobacteria bacterium | reverse complement strand
ATTGCCGCCGCTAGTTTGCCACAATGGGTTGAAGTATGGGAAAAAACGGCTCATTATCATCGGCAAGTAACACAGTTAAACCTTGACCGCAGGCAAACAATTTTAGAATGTTTTGCCCTTATTAAAACGGCCGCAAAGCCCTAATCATAGCATCCCAATCACAACGCCTTAATTCAAAACAGCTAATCTTAATTCATAATGCTTTAATAATGACAATTCATAACACCTTAAAATTTCATAACACCTTAAAATAATGACAAAGCCAAAAAAACAGCCCTTTTTTATTACAACAGCCATTTCTTATCCCAATGGCTTGCCGCATATTGGCCATGCGTATGAAATTATCGCAACCGATGTTATTGCCCGCTTTAAGCGACTGGATGGCTATGAGGTGAAATTCCTTACCGGCACAGATGATCATGGGCAAAAAATGTTCCGCACAGCACGAGATAAAGGAATGACGGCACAAGCCCTTGCCGATGAAATAACGCCCCATTTTCGCACTATGGCCGAGCAGTTTAACTGCACCCATGATGATTTTATCCGCACTTCTGAACCACGCCACCATAAAGCCGTTGATGCGCTCTGGCGGCGCATGGCCGACGCAGGCGATATTTATAAGGATTCGTATAAAGGCTGGTATGCGGTGCAAGATGAATGTTTTTATAGCGAAAGTGAATTGACGGAAAACGAGCAGGGCGACAAAATCGCCCCCACAGGTGCCTCAGTGGAATGGGTGGCGGAGGAGAGTTATTTTTTCCGCCTGTCTGCCTATCAAGACAAATTACTTGCCCTTTATGACGCACAGCCTGAATTTATCTGCCCGCGCGCAAGGCGCAATGAAATTATCTCCTTTATTAAAGGGGAGGGGCTGAAAGATTTATCCATTTCCCGCACAAGTTTTAATTGGGGCGTAGCCGTGCCGAATGACCCTTCGCATATTGTCTATGTCTGGGTGGATGCGCTTGCCAATTATCTAACAGCATTAGGTTACCCTGATAATATGGGGGCGTGGTGGCCGGCGCAGTTGCATGTTATTGGCAAAGACATTACCCGCTTTCATGCGGTCTATTGGCCTGCTTTTTTAATGTCCGCAGGCTTGGCTGTGCCGAAGCAAATTTTTGCGCATGGCTTTTTGACAATGCACGGGCAGAAAATGTCTAAATCCACAGGCAATGTTATGAATGCGCTAGATATGGTAGAAACCTACGGGGCAGATGTTTTGCGCTATTTTTTCATGCGCCATGTCCCCTTTGGCAATGACGGCAATTTTGACCATGCAACAATTATTAAACGTGTAAATGCCGATTTAGCTAATGATTTAGGGAATTTAGCACAACGCAGCCTATCCATGATTGCTAAAAATTGTGACGGCATAGTGCCGCAAGCCGAACCACTCACACAGGCCGATGAGAGCATGTTAGCGCAAGCAGATGGGCTTTATGACGCGATATCGCACTCTATGGCAAAGCTCGAGATTCATACTTATTTGACGCAATTAAGCGAACTTGTTGCCGCGACTAATCGTTATTTTGATAAAGAACAGCCATGGGTTTTGCAAAAAACAGACCCTGTGCGCATGGGCGTTGTGCTTTATGTCACCGCCGAAATCGTGCGCCAACTTGCCATTGCCATACAACCCGTTGTGCCGAATGGCGCGGCGCAATTACTCGAGCATCTAGCCGTGCCGCCTCACCAGCGCAATTTTAGCCAATTAGGTAAAGCAGGGCGACTTGCAAGCGGTATCAACCTGCCGACACCGTCGCCCGTTTTCACCCGCCTAACAGAATAGGCTGTTAAAATAAGAGCAAATTAAAGGGTTTTAATAAGGACAAAAAAATGTTGATAAAGGGGATTTTTTGTGGTTTTTATGCTACATTGTGGCATTTCAGCGAAAAGGGTTTATAAATCCCCTTTGCTAAATTATTATTTCATGCCATTATCCGCTAGAGCATGATGTTTAGGGCATGATATTTTTCGCATAAGTGAATGTTAGAGTATTATAAAGTGAGAGTTTGGTATAATGTTTAGTATGACGAGTTACGAACCCATCACTGATTGGCAAAAAAATATGAAAAAAGCAGTCGCCCATTTTATGAGCCATTGGCCGTCTCTTTTCTCTGTTACGATTGTGTTGAGTGGTGCCTTATGCGGTGTCACAACCTATCTTATTTTGACAGGGCTAACACCTATCACGCCAACACCGACTATTTTATACACTTTATTAGTCACCAACCTTATCTTTGTCGTAAGCATGCTAGGGCTGGTTATTCATCGGCTCTATAAACTCTATCAACAGCGCAAACAAGGCCAAGCCGGCGCGCAACTTCATAGCCATTTGGTTTCTCTTTTTGCCTTTATCGCCATTGTGCCTGCCATTTTGGTTGCCATTTTTGCTTTTGTTACATTAGATCAAGGGCTTGACCGCTGGTTTGGGGAGCGCACAAAGGCCATTATCAATAATACCTCAATGGTCGCCAATGCCTATCTTGACGAACACCGCCAAAATTTGCGCCGTGATGCGATTGTCATGGCGAATGATTTGAACCGCGCCGCGCCCGCCTTTACGAATGACACAAAGCGATTTCACTCTTTTCTAACAGCACAAGCCGCTTTACGCACACTCACAATGGCTTTGATTATTGACCGTAAGGGAACTGTTTTAGATATGGTTCGGCCGCGAGGCGGGCAAATTAACCTACCCGCACCGCCGCCAAAAGCTTTTGCAGCAGCTGATAAGGGACATTATCCCGTCATTATCACAGCAAGCGAACAAGCACAGGTGCGCGCCTTGATTAAATTAGATAAATTCGACAATGCCTATCTTTATGTTATGCGGCTTGTCGATTCCCGTGTGTTAGAGCATCTCGTGCGTACCGATGTGGCTGTTAAAGCCTATACGGAATTTGAAAACCGCCGCTTTGAAACGCAATTAACCTTTGCCCTTGTCTATATTGGCATTTCACTTGTTATTCTCTTATCTGCCATTTGGTTTGGCCTTTGGCTTGCCAAAACGCTTGCCTCCCCGATTGGCCAACTGATTATTGCCGCCCAGCGTGTCAGTCAGGGTGATTTAGCGGCACGGGTGAAAACAGAAACAGGTGTCGATGAAATTAAGCGGTTAGGCAAAACATTTAATAAAATGACAGAGCAGCTTGTCCTGCAACGCAAAGAATTGACAGACGCACGCGATGATTTAGACATACGGCATCAATTTACTGAAATGGTTTTAAGTGGCGTAAGTTCGGGTGTTATTGGCATTGACCCAGAAGGATTTATCAATCACGCGAATATGCTGGCACAAGAGATTTGCGGCAAAACAGAAGAGCAAATGATTGGCCGTTCGCTTGCCAATGTTTTCCCCGCTTTTTCCGAACTGCTTGCAAAAGTCGGCACACATCAAAATACGAATTTTGAGATTGAGTTAAAAGATGATGACGGCATGGAACGGGTTTTGCTTGCACGGATTGCCGAAGGTAAGGGCAAACAGAGCGGCAATCTTGTATTAACATTTGATGATATAACAAGTTTTCTATCAGCCAAGCGCACAGCCGCATGGGCGGATATTGCGCGGCGCATTGCCCATGAAATTAAAAACCCATTAACCCCGATACAGTTGTCTGCTGAACGGCTTAAAGCGAAATATCATGAGGAAGTTTCAGAGCCAGAAGTGTTTTTGCAATGCACGGAAACAATTATTCGGCAAGTCACTGATATTGGTCATATGGTCGATGAATTTTCCTCTTTTGCTCGTATGCCATCAGCTGTTTTCAAAAAAATTGATGCATATGATGTTTTGACACAAGCCGTGTTTTTGCAACGGGTCGCCCACCCTGAAATTGAATATGAAATTGAGAATAAAAATGAAGGCAGAGTCTATCTCATGGCTGATAGGCGTTTATTAAGCCAAGCCCTCACAAATATACTTAAAAATGCCGCTGAATCGATTCAAGGACATACAAAACGCACAGAGCAGAAAATCCTTGTTTCAGTTATGCAAAATGAAAGTAGCACAATAATCACAATTTCAGATACAGGCGTCGGTTTGCCAACTAAAAATCGACATAAGCTTGTTGAGGCATATGTAACAACCCGTGAAAAAGGAACGGGATTAGGATTGGCGATTGCCAAAAAAGTTATGGAAGACCATGCGGGACAGCTCATTTTAGAAGATGCCCCATGGGTGAGTGAAGGTAAATCTGGCGCACAGATTATCCTCAAATTTCCATATATGCGTAACCAAAAGGCAGGCGAGTTCAGAGTTGAGGAAAAAGTAGTATGACAGGAGATATTCTTATTGTTGATGATGAACGGGATATTCGTGATCTCGTTTCAGGTATTTTAGATGATGCAGGCTATTCGACTAGGGTAGCGGCAAATAGTGATGCGGCATTAAATGAAATTGCCAATAGATGCCCTTCACTTGTTGTGTTGGATATTTGGCTTAAAGAGAGCCGATTAGACGGGCTGGAAATTTTGAAATTATTAAAAGAGCGGCTACCCGAATTGCCTATCGTTATGATTAGCGGGCATGGCAATATCGAGACCGCTGTGACGGCAATTAAAATTGGTGCTTATGATTATATTGAAAAACCATTTAATGCTGACCGTCTCACGCTTGTTGTTAAGCGGGCGATTGAGTCAAATAGATTACAAAGGGAAAATACAGAATTGCGCC
>JAPPQG010000169.1:3835-4683 GCA_028816945.1 Alphaproteobacteria bacterium | reverse complement strand
GAATAAGGCAATCAATCATCAAATTTTTTTGAATAATGGCGCACCGCCTCATCACCACGCGCTTCTAATTCGGCAATTATTTCCTCAACAATGGCGCGGATTTTTTGGTCTGTTTTCATTTTCGTATCGGCATCTATGCCATGTTTCAAAAATTGAGCCATAATATACCCTTTCAAATTTAACCTTTTAGATAATTCTTTGATATAAGTTACACACAAACGATAAGCAGATAAGACAATATGTTATTTTGCATTCGAATGCAATAATTATCCCCCAATAGCAAATTCTTTTGCCAATTAGCCCCCATTGCCAATTAGCCTAATGTGCCGAACCAAATGAGAAATAGGAGGGAAAAAATAAAGAAAATCGGCAAAAGCCAAACGATTGGCTCCACTTTGCCTGCCACATGATACCACCCGCCTTCAAGACCTGTTTCGCCTGTGCGGGCATATTTTTGTAATTGGCCTGGTACTGATTGGGGGTGCCATGTCACCTGAAAACCGTCAAGCAAAATACTTGCAACCCAAGAGACAATAATATTCACACCCCCACCAATGACGACAAACCAAGGCCAAGCAATAGACGGGGCTGTAATAGGTGTAAAGGGAATGCCTTTGGCACAAATAAAAACACCGATAAAACCAGCCGCCACGCCAATAAGCAGGCCGCGCTCACTTACATGTTTAGAAAAAAAGCCCATGCCGAATATAGCTAATTTTGCCCCGACCAAATAAGAACCAGCCGATGATAATGTTTCAAGTATTGAGCCTTTGCTTTGGATGAAAAGAATAGCCATAGGAATAACACAAATTGCCCAGACAATGGTAAATAGACGAGACATGAGCAAA
>JAPPQG010000169.1:0-3825 GCA_028816945.1 Alphaproteobacteria bacterium | reverse complement strand
GATAGACAAAAATTTTATAAAAATCTGTCACAGTAATTGTTGCCAATGAATTAAAAGCTGAAGAGGTTGTCGACATGGAGGCGGATAAAATAGCCGCGCCCAAAATGCCCAATAGGCCGGGGATGGCGAGGCTTTCTGCAAAAAGCAAAATAATTGCATTGGGTTGCTCAAAAACCTTGCCTTGATAATGGACATATAATAAAGCACCGATGAAAAAGAACATAAAATAAATAAAGAAAGCCCCAAAGCCCATGAATAAATATGATTTTTTTGCATCGCCTATATTTTTTGCTGCAAGGGCGCGTTGCACCATCATCTGATTCGCCCCATAAACTGTGATATGATATAATGTCATAGCAAAAACACCCGCCCAAATTGTCGGTGCGACTGAAAAGTCAATATCCGTATTGATAGGATTGAGTTTTCCATTTTCGCTTAAAAAATCAATGGCTGATGATATTGGCGCAATTTCTAATAATAAAAACCATAAAATAGTGAGCGCACCTATAATCAAAATAACGCCTTGCAAAACATCCGTCCAAATAACAGCATTCATCCCACCCAATAATGTATAAATAAGCACAATAGAGGTCATTAGGATAATGGCTGTAATTGGGTCTAGGCCAGTTGCAAATGTCACAACAATCGCTGTTGCTGTAAGAATAGAGGCAGCCCCGATTGTGACCGTAATCGTAAATAAGGCAGCCATAATTGTCCGTGTCGCAAGCCCAAAGCGGCGTTCTAAATATTCATAGATAGACGCCACACCACTATTATAGAAAAATGGAATAAAGAAAACGATACAGGCAAAAACAACCAAAGCATAATTGATATGAATCGCTAATGCGGCCATACCATCGCCATAAGCCCATGCCGGCCCGCCTAAAAAGGATAAAGCACTCACATAAGTTGCGGCAACGGAAATGCCAATCGCCCACCAGGGGGCCGATTTATCACCAAGATAATAATCCTGCGCACTATGGATGCGCCGACTCATTATATAGCCTAGCAATAAATTGCCTATTAAATAAGCAACCACAATGCCCCAATTCAAAACACCAAATTTCTCCATAATGACCTCCTAGTGATAAAACTTATCTAATTATATCTCTTTTTATAGCGCAAAAATCGTAAAATGCGTTCTGTAACTTTATCTGCTTTTTCCAAAACCGACAAATGCCCGCATTCTTCAATAACCGTAAGCGATGCATCAGCAATTTTATCAGCCATCTCAATATGTAATTGTGGTGGACAAAGCCTATCTAATGCGCCAGCAATAAGTAAAGTTGGGCAGTTTATTTCAGTCAATATAGATTCATAAGACTGCCTAGAAAGCAAGGCAATTGATTGGCGTTCAAAAACATCTACCCCTAATTTTTCTGCCATTTGTAAAATGCTCGTTTCAAGTTCAGCCGTTTGATTCTCTTCTGCAAGATAGGCAGGCAGAAAAAACTCTTTATAAAGTTGTACCAGGCCATGGGCGCGGATATTTTCAATTTGCTGATAGCGCGCCTTGCCTAAACTATCTTCCTTCGGGGTTGTGTTTAACAATATCATCCCCTCAATGCGGGCAGGGGCTTGAGTGTAAGTTTCCAAGGCGACAATCCCCCCCATAGATAGACCAACAAGCACGATTGGCTGGTCATCATGGGCAAGCACGGTTTGCGCCATATCGCCCATGCTTGTTTGTATATTGAGCGGGTGGAAAAAGCAATCATAGCCCTGCCAATGCAAAGCACGCAGTTGCGCCGCATATAGACTTTCATCGCACATAAAGCCGGGTAAAAAATGGATATTGAAAGACAAATTCGCGCCATATAATTTTGTTGAATCTATTGAAAGGCAATGTTAGGCTATTTTTGCATTCGAATGCAAGATTTTATCTAATTTAGCTGTGGAAAATATGCTTTCAGTCATTGATATTTTTAGCATTGGTATTGGCCCTTCTAGTTCGCATACGGTTGGGCCGCTACGCATTGCCCGAAAATTCGCTAATATATTAAAAAATAACGACAACTTGTCACAGAGCGTGCAGGTGCAAATCACGTTATTAGGCTCACTTGCCCTAACAGGCAAAGGCCATGGCACACCCCAAGCCGTCCAATATGGGCTTATGGGGCTAAAAGAAGACAGAATCGACCGCCAAAAGGCCGAAAAAGCAGTCGCCAAAATCAAAAAGGATAAAAAGCTCCGCCTATTAGGGTGTCATGAAATCAATTTTGACCCAACAGCAGACATTATCCTAGATTATGAGGGCGATAGTTCTATTCATCCCAATAAAATGATTCTCAAAGCCTTTGACAAACATAAAAAATGCTTGGCAGAAGAAACCTATTATTCAACAGGGGGCGGTTTTATTGCTTCTGAAAAACAATTATTGCAACCAGAAACTGATAATTTGCTCGCCCCACAGCCCCCCATACCCTATCCTTTTGACTCAGCGCAAACATTATTAGAATTATGCAAACAAACAAAACGCCCAATTTATGACATTGTCTATGCAAATGAAACGACCTTGCGCCCGCGCCATGTGATAGATGAAAAACTAGATATGATTATTTCTGTTATGATGGATTCCATCACGCGCGGTCTAAATGCTGATGGGTTTTTGCCGGGCGGGCTTAATGTAAGGCGCCGCGCACCTGATATATTAAAAAAACGCCTTAATACGCCGCCCTCTAATCAAGCAGAAGTTTTATTTGATTGGCTCAATCTTTATGCGATGGCGGTCAATGAGGAAAATGCAGTTGGCGGGCAAATTGTAACCGCCCCAACAAATGGCGCGGCAGGCATTATTCCCGCCATTATTGCCAAATATATTTATAATGAAAACCAAACCCAATCTTATCCATTGCATAAGCCGCAAAACCCCAATTTTGGTCGACAATTTCTGCTAACAGCAGGTGCGATAGGTTTGTTATATAAACAGCGCGCTTCCATTTCAGGGGCAGAAATGGGTTGTCAGGGGGAAGTCGGTGTGGCTTGCTCTATGGCAGCTGGTGCGCTTGCTGCGCATTGGGAGGCAACCCCGCCGCAAATTGCCGTTGCCGCAGAAATTGGGATGGAGCATAATTTAGGCTTAACCTGTGACCCAGTCGGTGGTTTGGTGCAAATCCCCTGCATTGAGCGCAATGCTGTTGCGGCCGTCAAAGCCGTTAATGCTGCCCGTTTGGCAATAAATACAGATCCCGAAAATGCCAAAGTAAGCCTCGACCAAGTGATTGAGACCATGCGGCAAACGGGATTAGATATGTCGGAAAAATATAAAGAGACGAGTCAAGGCGGGCTTGCTGTTAATTTTACTGCCTGCTAGCAAGCACTAATCCTATGGGGCTTGAATGTGGGCTTGAATGTGGGCTTGAATGTTTAAGCCCTGCCGCCTATTATGCCAAAAGCGCAAGCTTGCACCCGTAGCTCAGCTGGATAGAGCGCTGCCCTCCGAAGGCAGAGGTCGTGAGTTCGAATCTCGCCGGGTGCGCCATGCGCGTATCATGGGTGCGCCATTTTTCAATAGATTAGATTGCAATTAGCTCTATGTGCATGTATATTCTCTTTACATAATATTTTTAGATATTTATTTGATAAAGGATACCAAATGCGCATTGTTTATATACTTACTAATAAATGCATGCCCGACGCTATAAAAGTAGGAGTGACAGATAATCTTGAACAACGGATTAAAGACCTTCACAAAACGAATGTTCCTCTACCCTTTGAGTGTTATTATGCCGTAGAAGTTAGCAACGAGAAGGCAGCCAAAATTGAAAAACAAATGCATCAAGGTTTAGATGACGAGCGTATCCATCCAAGGCGGGAGTTTTTTTA
>JAPPQG010000228.1 GCA_028816945.1 Alphaproteobacteria bacterium | reverse complement strand
CATCTATAGTATAGGCGACTGGTTCTTGGGAAAAACAACTCTTTAATTTTTTCTCAATTTCGGTAAGATTTGGTTGAACTCCAAAAGTATTTTCAGTCTGTAACTCCCGTAACAAAAACTCTATAAGGTTTAGAACTACCTTAAAATTATCCTTAAGAATAGTACTTTTTAAGTATTCATGAAATTCATCTATACGCATACACTCGTCATGTGGTTTTTTTAGAATTTTCATTTGATAGCTAACTATGAAATTTTCCCAAAACTTATCATTAGGGGGAAGTAGGTAATACTCCGCGTGAAAATCTTCATAGTTAAGGTTATAGCTATTATCGACAACTTTCCATACCCAAATTCTAAAATCATCAGTGAGAGATTCCGGTTCGGGGGGTGACGGTCGTGGTTCATGATTTCCGCGCTGGGAAAAAATTAGATTCCTGTCTTCTTGTTCTGTCATATTGGCTATGATTATATTGCCGAATAAGATTTAAGCAGGGGGGGCGTCCTTATTGGCTGGGGTTTCGGTTTTGGGGCTGGTATTGGGGAGGACTTTGTTATCCGCCTCTGTGCGGGCTTTTTCCTCTGCTTCTTTGCGGGCTTCATCGGCTTCCAAAAGAGCTTGGTCGCGGGCTGTTGCTTCATTGCGTAGCCGTTGCATAACACCGCCCGTGCCTGCGGGAATGAGCCGCCCGACAATCACATTTTCTTTTAAGCCAACCAATGTATCCTCTTTGCCATTGACTGAGGCTTCTGTTAGGACACGCGTTGTCTCTTGGAAACTTGCCGCGGAAATGAAAGAGCGCGTTTGCAGGCTTGCTTTTGTAATGCCTAATAAAACAGGCGTTCCTGTGGCAGGCTTTTTGCCCTCACTACGCAGGGTGTCATTTATTTCCTCAAATTCAATTTTATCAACCTGCTCTTCTTTCAAATAAGCACTATCGCCGGCATCGCTAATTTCAACTTTCTGCAACATTTGGCGGACAATGACTTCAATATGTTTATCATTTATCGTCACCCCTTGCAGACGATACACATCTTGGATTTCATTAACGAGATAAGAAGCCAATTCCTCAACCCCATGAATAGACAAAATATCATGCGGGGCCGGGTGGCCTTCAATAAGATATTCGCCCTTTTCAATCATATCGCCATCTTGCACAGATAAATGTTTGCTTTTCGGCACAAGATATTCGGCAGGTTCTTGGTCGGCCTCTTGGGGCTGGATAATAATTTT
Source organism: Alphaproteobacteria bacterium (assembly GCA_028816945.1). Taxonomy (GTDB): domain Bacteria; phylum Pseudomonadota; class Alphaproteobacteria; order RS24; family RS24; genus JAPPQG01. The sequence goes on along the minus strand of JAPPQG010000228.1, from coordinate 3,456 downwards.
GCGCTTGCTCTTATAGTCGCGGGCAAATTGCACTGTGCCGCTAATTTCAGCAATAATGGCGTGTTCTTTCGGGCGGCGCGCTTCAAATAATTCAGCCACACGCGGTAGCCCGCCTGTAATATCGCTTGAAGTGGCACTTTCTGTTGGAATACGCGCCAATGTATCGCCTGCATGGACTTGCGTGCCTGCATTGACCGATAAAATAGCCCCAATAGATAGGAAATAGCGGGCATCATTGCCATTTGCTAATTGCTTTATTTTGCCTTTTTTATCTTTGATAATAATGGCGGGCTTTAAGTCTGCTGTGCGTGTGCCAGCGGGCGGGGGAATAACAACGCGCTGTGTAATGCCTGTTGCTTCATCTGAGGTTTCACTAATTGAGACGCCCTCGACAATATCCTCAAAGGCAATTTCCCCTTCAATTTCCGTCAAAATCGGCAAGGCATAAGGCTCCCATTCACCAATGCGCTCGCCGCGCTTAATTTTATCGCCCTCTTTAACCCGTAAATGCGTGCCATAGGCAAGTTTATGGCTGGCGCGCTCTAACCCATTTTCATCAACCACTTTGACCGTGACATTGCGTCCCATAACAACGGGACGGCCTGTCGAATCTTCAACGATATTGGCATTTTCAAAATGGATAATGCCTTCGGCATTGGATTCAACAAAACTTTGATCGACTAATTGTGCCGTGCCACCAATATGGAAAGTGCGCATGGTTAATTGTGTGCCGGGTTCGCCAATCGATTGGGCGGCAATCACACCGACTGCTTCGCCCATATTTACAGGCGTGCCGCGCGCTAAATCGCGCCCGTAGCATTTTGCGCATACACCATAGCGCGTCTCACAAGTTAATACAGAGCGGATTTTAATGCCGACTAAATTAGCCCTATCAATCGCATGACAATGTTCTTCGGAAATAATTTCGCCTTTTTTGACAATCAATTCCCCGCTAACGGGATTAACCACATCTTCCACAGGCACACGCCCTAAAACGCGTTCAGATAATGAGGTAATCACTTCGCCCGCATCAATCACAGCCGAGACAGTTATCCCGTCCTTTGTGCCGCAATCTTCCTCTGTAATAATGCAATCTTGCGCCACATCCACTAGGCGGCGGGTCAAATAGCCCGAATTGGCTGTTTTTAGGGCTGTATCGGTTAGCCCTTTGCGGGCGCCGTGGGTGGAATTAAAATATTCCAACACAGATAAGCCTTCTTTGAAATTGGAAATAATTGGCGTTTCAATAATCGCGCCCGACGGTTTTGCCATAAGGCCGCGCATGCCCGCTAATTGTTTCATTTGCGCAGGCGAGCCACGCGCGCCTGAATGCGCCATCATATAAATGGAATTGATAAATTTATCGACATCTTCCCCCGCTTCCATATTGAGAGAGGAAATTTTATCCATCATTGCATCAGCCACACGGTCTGTGCATTTTGCCCATGCATCAACAACCTTATTATATTTCTCTCCCTGTGTAATCAGCCCGTCAATATATTGTTGTTCATATTCTTGTGCCAATTCGCTTGTCTCAGTAATCATATCGGTTTTATCTTCGGGGATAACCATATCATCCTTGCCAAGTGAAATGCCCGCTTCACAAGCCTGACGAAAGCCCAATAACATAATATGGTCGCAAAATAGAACCGTCTCTTTTTGCCCGCAATGGCGATAGACTGTGTCAATAGCGCGCGAAATTTCCTTTTTGGTTAAGAGGCGATTGACAGTTGAAAAAGGCACATTTTTATGTTTTGGCAATTCTTGCGCCACCATCATGCGGCCGGGCGTTGTCTCGACAATTTCAGTTATTGGGTTGCCTTCTTTATCAAGCGTTTCAATCCGCGCCTTAATTTTACTATGCAGGGTGACAATTTTATTATCTAGCGCATGCTCAATTTCAGCCATAGAGCCGAAAGCCATGCCCTCACCCACTGCCCCATCGCGTTGCAAGGTGATATAATAAAGCCCAAGCACAATATCCTGCGACGGCACAATAATAGGCGACCCATTGGCAGGGTGCAAAATATTATTTGTCGACATCATTAAAACCCGCGCTTCCAACTGCGCTTCTAATGATAAAGGCACATGAACAGCCATTTGGTCGCCGTCAAAATCAGCGTTAAAAGCCGCACAAACAAGAGGATGCAAGCGAATAGCATTGCCCTCAATCAGCACTGGCTCAAAAGCTTGAATGCCTAGACGGTGCAAGGTTGGCGCACGATTCAGCAAAACGGGATGTTCGCGGATAACTTCATCTAAAATATCCCAAACTTCGGGGCGGGTTTTCTCAACCATTTTTTTGGATTGTTTTACCGTTGCCGAAAGCCCTTTTGCTTCTAGCCGCGAATAAATAAAGGGCTTAAATAATTCTAACGCCATTTTTTTCGGCAAGCCGCATTGGTGCAATTTCAATTCAGGGCCAACGACAATAACCGAACGGCCAGAATAATCGACACGTTTGCCGAGCAGATTTTGGCGAAACCGCCCCTGCTTACCTTTTAGCATATCGGACAAAGATTTAAGCGGGCGTTTGCCTGTGCCAGTAATAACACGCCCGCGGCGGCCATTATCAAATAAAGCATCCACCGATTCTTGCAACATGCGTTTTTCATTGCGAATGATAATATCCGGCGCGCGCAAATCAATTAACCGTGCAAGCCGATTATTGCGGTTAATCACGCGGCGATATAAATCATTAAGGTCAGAAGTGGCAAACCGCCCCCCGTCAAGCGGCACAAGCGGGCGCAATTCGGGCGGGATGACAGGGATAATCGTCATAATCATCCATTCAGGCCGATTGCGGGAGCGCAAAAAGGCTTCTACAACTTTTAACCTTTTGGCTAATTTTTTGGGCTTTAACTCTGTCGTTGCTTCGGCAATTTCTACTTTCAGCGAGTCGCGCAACTCTTCAAGGTTAATTTCTTCAAGCAATGTACGAATGGCTTCGGCCCCAATGCCCGCCTCAAACGCATCTTCGCCATATTCATTAAGGGCTTCATCATATTCTTCTTCGGTCAAAAGCTGCCCTTTTTTAAGCCCTGTAAGCATTGGGTCAAGGACAATAAAATTCTCAAAATACAGCACGCGTTCAAGGTCTTTCAGCATCATATCTAGCAATAAGCCAATCCGGCTTGGCAATGATTTAAGAAACCAAATATGCGCAACAGGGGCCGCCAATTCAATATGCCCCATGCGTTCGCGGCGAACCTTTGTTAAAGTCACCTCAACACCGCATTTCTCACAAATAATGCCCTTATATTTCATACGCTTATATTTGCCACACAGGCATTCATAATCGCGCACAGGCCCGAAAATGCGCGCACAAAAAAGCCCATCGCGCTCGGGCTTAAAGGTGCGGTAATTTATGGTTTCTGGTTTTTTTATCTCACCATAAGACCAAGATAAAATTTTCTCAGGACTCGCAACAGAAATGCGTATCCTGTCAAATGTTTG
>JAPPQG010000213.1:3572-4699 GCA_028816945.1 Alphaproteobacteria bacterium | reverse complement strand
AGATTGACAATTTCACCCTGCCCGTCAAGGAAAATAAGCAAAGTGCAATTTGGGGCGCGCCGCCCATCAACACGCCCTGCATATTGAATAATTTTGCGCTTCCCCTCATGCCAGATTAAAGAAGGTGTTGGCAATTTTTTGGTAATAAGATCTTCTGCATAGGGGGCGGCGGGTGGTTCCTCCTCTGCCGCAGACGGCGCGCTTTTCGCCCAATAAGTGGGGGCTTGCGCACAAGCCGCTAAACCAAGCCATAAGGCCAAACAGAGTGCTAAAAGCATAAATTGGGAACATTCATATCGCATGCCTATAATAAAAACTGATTTACCAATTCACGCAAGGCTTATATTATGCGCACACCCCTAAACCTCTAACCAATGATCAAAAATGAGTGACAAAATGATAAATAAGCCCTTTCATATTACTGGATTAGGCTCCGCCCTTATCGATATTTATGCGCATGTGACAGAGGCCGAATTGGCCGATTTGCTAACGATGAAAGGTGCAGGCGGCGGCCATAAAGGGACAATGTTATTGATTGAGGAAGCCCAATCGCGCCAGCTTTTAGAGAGGCTTAAACCCGATAGCCAAGCGGCAGGCGGGGCGACAGCGAATAGTATTTTTGGCATGGCACGCATGGGGCTGAAAACTGGGTTTATTGGGAAAATTGGTAATGATAAATTCGGGCAATTATTTGCTGACGATATGGCCGCACAAAACATTATTTTTCCGACCAATATAAAACATACAGAGCCAACAGGCACAGCAGGCCCTGTAACAGGTCATGTCATTGTCCTTATCACGCCCGATGCTGAACGCACAATGTACACTTTAATTGGTGCTTCTGCCACGCTTGCCCCGCAAGATTTAGACAAAGATTTGCTAACTTCAAGTGCTTATTTTTTCTCCGAAGCTTATTTATTCGATAGCCCAAGTGCAAAACAGGCTTTTATCACAGCCTGTGATTGGGTGCATGCGGCGGGTGGGCAAATTGTCTTTTCTCTTGCTGACCCGCTTTGTGTCGCCCGCCACAGAGCAGAACTCACAGACATTATAACTCATAAAATTGATATTTTACTTGCCAATGAAGCCGAAGCGCGCGCTTTGTTTGGCGGCGCGTCATTTGCTGA
>JAPPQG010000213.1:0-3100 GCA_028816945.1 Alphaproteobacteria bacterium | reverse complement strand
GCGACTTTGCGGGCGGCCTCATCATCTAATTCAGCATAACGCGCAAAATAGGCGTTGGGCTTGCGAAAAGCTGTGCGCCGCAATTCCAAAAACCGCTCAATATACCATTCTTGCACAATCTTATTTTCCGCATCAATATAAATTGAAAAATCAAAAAAATCGGACACAAAGGGGATTTCCACCCCCCCTTTTTGCAAACGCGCCGGCTGTAAAACATTCAACCCCTCGACAATCAATATATCGGGTTGGGCGATAATGGTTTTTTCATCTGCCACAACATCATAAAGCACATGTGAATAGACGGGGGCTTCAACAAGCTGCACGCCAGACTTAACCGCTGTGAGAAATTGCCGCAAAGCCCGTAAATCAAAACTTTCAGGAAAGCCCTTGCGCTCCATAAGGCCGCGCGCCTCTAACATTTTATTGGGATATAAAAAACCATCTGTGGTAACCAGTTGCACTTTTGGATGATTCGGCCACCGCGCAAGCAAGGCACGCAAAAGGCGCGAAGTGGTGCTTTTGCCAACCGCAACCGAACCCGCCACACCAATAATATAGGGTAGTTTTTTGGTGGGCGTGCTTTCATCATCAGCTAAAAAATTATTCGTCACCCTAAATAAAGCCTGCATGGCTTCCACATATAGGCTTAATAGGCGCGCAAGGGGCAGATAAATTTGTTCCACTTCGCGCAATGAGACAGTCTCACCATAGCCCCGCAAAGCAATAATATCTTCCTCCGTCAGCGATAGGGTTGCATCTTTGCGCAAACAGCCCCATTCATCTGCACTAAATCGCAAATAGGGGGAATAGGGACTATTTATATCAGCAAAGGCGCGCATTATATGATTTCCCATTTTTACTTTTTGCGCGCCGCTTTTTCAGCAAGACCAGAGCGCGCGGTGCGCTGTTTTAATTCATCTAACACGCGGGTTAAATCACTATCGCAAACGGCTAGCAAAACCAAAAAATGATATAAAAGGTCAGCCGCTTCTTTGACAAATTGCTCTTCGGTTTCATCTGTGCGTTGCTTTTCTAGGGCAAGGGCAGCCATAAGCATTTCCACCGCTTCCTCATTGAGTTTGCGGCCTGTTGCGGCAACCCCGTTCGCAATCAGTTGCGCTGTATAAGAGTCGCCTGCGCTAGCCGTTTTGCGGGCGGCAATCGTCTGCCATAAATGCGCCAAAATAGGCTCAATTATTTCTTGCTTATCTTTATTCACGCGCTCGTCCATTATCTGTTTTCATTATCCATATCATATGCCTATCCTATCACAATAGCCATTATACTAATCGCACATCAATGCCCGCCTCAGCCATAATTTGCTTGGTTTGGCGAATTGTATAATCGCCAAAATGAAATATGCCCGCCGCTAAAACCGCATTCGCCTTGCCCTGTTTGACCGCCTCGACAAAATGCGCGGGACAGCCCGCGCCCCCTGACGCAATCACAGGAACAGAAACGGCTTCGGCAATTTGGCGGGTTAAGGAAAGGTCAAAACCCTCTCTTGTGCCATCGCGGTCCATAGAGGTTAATAAAATCTCACCCGCCCCCTTTGCAACCATATTTTTAGCAAACCCAACCGCCTCTAACCCTGTGGCTTGGCGGCCGCCATGGGTAAAAATCTCCCAGCGATTTTCATCTATTTGTTTTGCATCTATGGCAACGACAATACATTGTGTGCCAAATTGCTCTGCGGCTTGGGCGATAAGGTCAGGCTCACGCACGGCAATTGTGTTAAATGAGACTTTATCCGCGCCGGCAAGGAGTAATTGGCGCACATCAGCTAAATTGCGTACCCCGCCACCGACAGTCAAAGGCATAAAACATTGCTCTGCCACCGCCTGCACAAGCTCTAATAAAATGGCGCGGTTTTCATGGCTAGCCGTTATATCTAAAAAGCATAATTCATCGGCCCCCGCTTCATCATAGGCACGGGCAATATGGACAGGGTCGCCTGCATCGACTAAATCGACAAATTGCACGCCCTTAACCACACGCCCATCGGTCACATCAAGGCATGGAATGATACGGGTTTTAAGCATTAGCAAACCCCCTCTATGTTAAGCACTTCATCGGCTTTAATTTGCTTTTCATATAAGGCACGCCCTGCAATAACGCCCTTTATGCCATATTTTTCAACCGCTTGCAGTTTGATAATATCCTCTATGCTTGCCAGCCCGCCCGACGCAATAATGGGTGTCGATAGAGTTTTAGCTAATTTTTTTGTCGCCTCCACATTCACGCCCTTTAAGATACCGTCGCGCGCAATATCGGTATAAATAAGCGCGGCGGCACCTGCGCCTTCAAAATGTTTGGCAAGTTCGAGGGCGGATAAATTGCTTTCTTCGGCCCAGCCCGCAACAGCCACCTGCCCGTCGCGAGCATCAATGGCAATTTTTATTTGCTTTGGGAAAAGCTTGCATGCGTTTTTTACAAAATTAGGATCGCGGGCAGCTATTGTGCCAACTATGACAGAGTGAATTCCTTTATCTAGCCAATTTTCTATTGCCTGCAAATCCCTTATGCCGCCGCCTAATTGAACTTCCATATTGGCTTTTTTTGTTACAGCCAAAATGTCTTCAATCGCTTTGCCATTGACGCTTGCGCCGGCAAAGGCGCCGTCCAAATCAATGACATGGAGATGCGAAAAACCTTGTTTGATAAAGATCTCAGCTTGCGCCGACGGGTCGCCGTTAAATAAAGTTGCGCGCTGCATATCGCCTTGTTTTAAGCGCACACATTGGCCTGCTTTTAAGTCGATGGCGGGAAATATAATCATGGTCGCCACTGCAAAAAATTAGTTAATAATTGCAAGCCTTTTGTTTGGCTTTTTTCAGGGTGAAATTGCGTGCCAATCATATTATCGCGGCCAATTATTGCCGCAAAAGCGCCGCCATAATTGCTCTGCGCTAAAACATGCGCGCGCTTATCGGCTTCGAAAACAAATGAATGCACAAAATAAACTAAATTTTGTGCCGCATTTTGCCCCGCCGCATGCGGCCTATCTGCGACACCGTCCAATAATGCATGTGTGGCACAAGGTAGCAACTCATTCCAACCCATATGCGGGATTTTCAACCCCTTATGCGCGGCTTGCTTT
>JAPPQG010000060.1 GCA_028816945.1 Alphaproteobacteria bacterium | reverse complement strand
AGATCATCCAAAAGCTAGAGAAAATTATTATTTTTTGTTTTATGCAGAAAGACTGAATTTAATATGGCTGATGTCATCTAAAGATTTTATTGCGCAGGCGGTGCAGAATAAAACGGGTAAAAACAAGGGAAAGAGAAGCATTTGGTTTAACGGTAAACGTCGCGGAAAAGAATATCCAAAAGAGAAATACGACAAATGGTGTATCTCCAAATATGGCATACATGATTTTTCCTGTATTAGAGAAATTTTCAAAAAACTTTAATGACTAATGGCGGACAGAGAGGGATTCGAACCCTCGAGACGCTTTCACGCCTACACGCTTTCCAAGCGTGCGCCTTCGACCACTCGGCCACCTGTCCCATAGCCACTCGTGGCATAGCCACCTATCCCGTATAGTTGAATTTGGCTAAAAAGCAAGCCTAATCATCCATTTTCAGGGCCGCAATAAAGGCATTTTGTGGAATATCCACTTTGCCGAATTGGCGCATTTTCTTTTTGCCTGCTCTTTGCCTGTCTAATAATTTGCGCTTGCGTGTCGCATCACCGCCATAACATTTGGCGGTCACATCTTTACGCAAGGCGGAAATTGTCTCACGGGCAATAATTTTGCCGTTAATCGCCGCTTGTATGGGGATTTTGAATAAATGGCGCGGGATTAGTTCTTTTAGGCGCGCACACATCGCGCGGCCGCGTATTTCAGTTTGGCTACGATGCACAATAGTCGATAAAGCATCGACTGTCTCACCATTTACTAAAATAGACATTTTCACCAACTCGCCTGCCTCATAGCCACTTAATGTATAATCAAAACTCGCATAGCCTTTGGTGACAGACTTTAAGCGGTCGTAAAAATCAAAGACAATTTCATTCAATGGCAGGGCATAATCTAGCATAGCCCGCGTGCCAACATAATTTATATTCAGTTGGCGGCCGCGGCGGGTTTCGCATAATTTCAACACCGCCCCCATATAATCATCTGGCACTAAAATAGACGCCTTAATCCATGGCTCTTCAATATGGTCGATTTTTGTCACATCGGGCATATCGGCGGGATTATGCATGTCAATCATTTGCCCATCGCGCATGTGTAAATGATAAATCACACTTGGCGCGGTGGTGATAAGGTCGATATTAAACTCACGCTCAATGCGTTCGCGAATAATCTCTAAATGTAACAGACCTAGAAAACCACAACGAAAGCCAAACCCTAATGCCGCGCTCGTTTCTGTTTCATAGGTAAAACTTGCATCATTCAGCCGCAGCCGCGCAATCGCCTCCCGCAAATCCTCAAAAGCACTACTATCTAACGGAAATAGGCCACAAAAAACAACGGGTTGGGCGGGCTTAAAGCCGCTTAACATATCATCACAAGGGCGGCGCGCATCGCTTATTGTATCGCCCACACGTGTATCGGCTACTTCTTTAATGGCTGCTGTAAAAAAGCCAATCTCGCCCGGGGCAAGGCGGGCGACTGTCTCATGCTTGGGGCGAAACACGCCCAACTGGTCGACCAAATAATCCATGCCTGTCGACATCATACGGATTTTCTGCCCCTTTTTTAATTCACCATCGATAATACGCACAAGCACGACAACGCCAAGATAGGCATCATACCAACTATCCACCAATAAAGCTTTTAGCGGCGCATCGGCGCGCCCCTGTGGCGGCGGTAATTGTGTGATAATCGCTTCTAAAACTTCATCTATGCCCTGCCCTGTTTTGGCAGATATATTGATAGCGTTAGAAACATCTAGCCCAATCACATCTTTAATTTGCTTTCCTATGCGGTCGGGTTCGGCGGCGGGTAAGTCAATTTTATTTAGCACAGGGACAATTTCATGATTAACATCGATGGCTTGATAAACATTGGCAAGGGTTTGCGCTTCCACACCTTGACTTGCATCGACAACAAGCAATGAGCCTTCACACGCGGCAAGGGAGCGATTAACTTCATAGGCAAAATCCACATGGCCCGGCGTATCAATGAGATTTAATTGATAGGTTGCGCCATCTGCCGCTTTATAATCGAGGCGCACAGTCTGCGCCTTTATGGTAATGCCGCGTTCGCGTTCAAGTTCCATATTATCTAGCACTTGCTCGGACATCTCACGGGCCGCCAGCCCGCCTGTATGCTGAATCAGGCGGTCGGCCAAAGTGGATTTGCCGTGGTCAATATGCGCGATAATCGCAAAATTGCGAATTTTAGACAAATCAGTCATAAATATGATATAGCACTGCTTGGCACACACGCCAATATGCCAATATACTAATATAAATATAACAAGTCTTAAAATTTTGACAAAATAAGATTTTTTAGTGGTAAAAGCAAAAGAAAGTTAAGCTAAAAGCAAAACTAGGCAAGATAGCGGATAAGCATATGACAGAGAAAAAATTAGCACTCCTATCCAGTGAGCAGGCAGACGCAAAACAAGCGCATGCCGAATTGACGGCTCGTTATAAGTTCGTGCCTATTGAGGAAGCCGATATTATTATCGCACTCGGTGGCGATGGGCTTATGCTGCAATGCCTGCACCAGAGCATGGATAAGCAACAAGCTATTTTTGGCATGAATTGCGGCTCGACAGGATTTTTGATGAATACATATAGTGCCGATGATTTACCCGCACGGCTCGCCCAAGCTCATTGGAACGAATTGCACCCGCTGAAAATGACAGCCAAAAATGCGCAAGGCGAAACATATGAAGCCCTCGCCATAAATGAAGTATCGCTGACGCGTAGCACGCATCAGGCAGCCAAATTGCGCATTCACATTGACGGGCGCGTGCGCATGCCTGAACTTATTTGCGATGGGGCTTTGGTGGCGACCCCTGCGGGTAGCACAGCCTATAATTTATCTGCGCATGGGCCTATTATGCCGATTGGCGCGCGCCTATTGGCTTTAACACCTATTTCTGCTTTTCGCCCAAGACGGTGGCGCGGTGCGCTTTTGCCCGATAGTGCAAAAATTCGTTTTGAAGCATTAGAAGCCGACAAACGCCCCGTTAGTGCCGTTGCCGACCATTTTGCCTTTGAGCATATTGTGCAGGCAAGTGTCGAGCAAGATAATGCGCGCACTTTATTGATGCTGTTTGACGCTGACCATGCGCTTGATGAACGCATATTGCGGGAGCAATTTTTATTTTAATCTTTTTTTAGCGGCATAGCGCGAGTTTTGGGATTAGGGTTTTGGGATTAGGTTTTGAGGCCGGATTTTAGGGCCGGGCTTTTAGGGCTGGATTTTTAGGCCGGGTTTTGGGAAAACGGTTTAAGGCAAAGAGCAATAAAGGCAGGCTGAGGACGACATAAATGAGGCTAGCCCATAAGAGGGAATCATATCCCCAGCCTTGATCTAACATAAGGCCTGCTAAAACGGGGCCGGCGGCGGTGCTGAATACCAGCACTGAATAGGTGAGCGCTCTTATACTGCCGAGATGTTTTGTGCCGTAAAGTTCAGGCCAAATACTGCCACCTATTGTCACCCGTGTGCCGACATGCATGCCAATCATTCCCATATAAATATAAGGTATTAAATAGGCAAATAAGCCGTCTGTTATATTGCGGGAAAAGAGCAAAAAGAGCAAAGCGAGCAAAAACGGCACACAGGTTAAGGGAAATATTCGCCGCGCGCTAAATTTATCCACACATAGGCCACTCAATAGGGAGGCAGGCACGCGCATAATGGCAAAAAATGTAAAAGCCGCGGCGAGCGCCCCCACAGACCAGCCGCGCTCTTCGGCAAGAATTTGCTGATTGAGAAATAAAACAGTCAGCAACATGGCAGAGGTCATATAAAAGGGGAGTATGGCATAAAACCGCCAATCTTTAAGAATTTCCCTACGGCTTGCGCTATTTTGGTCGTCTATATCATCATCTGTGGCGCGGCGCGGCTCACTACCCGCGAGCCAAACGATAATCGGCACGCCAATAAAAATAAAGGCAAGCCCAAGCACAGCCCAACCTTGTTGCCAACCAAACCATAAAGTAAGGGCAACGGCAAGCGTTGGGAAAATCATTTCACTAAGCGGCTGTCCCATTTGCACAAGCGATAAAGCTTTGCCACGATTGGCGCGAAATGTTCGCGCAATAGAGGTGCTAGCTGTGTGCATGCATAGACCCTGCCCGAAATGGCGCAGGGCAGTAAATACAAAAACCAAAGCAATCAAACTGCTAATTTGGCTCATAAATAAGCACGACAAGCCAACCCCGCCAACCGCCGCCACCGCATAAGCGCGCAAAGGTTTTGTATCAATAAAAGAGCCTGTGAAAACAAGCAAAGCAGCACTTGCCAAAGTCGCCAATGAATAAAATGAATTAAAACCGCCAATCGATAAATCAAAGGCGGCGCGAATATCGGCACTAAAAAAAGAAATATAAAATGTCTGCCCCGGCCCCGACAAAGCGGCTAGCAATAGGCCGAAACAAATGAATTTTATATTCTTGCGAATGCTGAGATTATTTTCGTTGTTGGGCAAGTTGCACTACCTTATTGCTTGCTGTTGTTTCAAATAAGGCCGGCACAAAGGCATGGATAAAGGCTGCAAGCGCCGCCTGCAAGCAGATAAAGCCATAGCGAAGGGCGATAAATTGATGCTCCCAATAAGTCTCATCAACGGCGCGCAAATGGGCGCAACTTTTAGCAATCATCATAATTCTCCTTAGTACATTTTATTACATTATAGTTTATTACATTTATAGTTTGATATTTTGCTTATCTCTCGCTTATGTTTTGGCTTG
>JAPPQG010000159.1:4363-4775 GCA_028816945.1 Alphaproteobacteria bacterium | reverse complement strand
ATATTATACAAAGAGTAAAGGGGGTAGCGGTCAAATTTGAGGATATTAAAGACGAAATCGCAAGCCAATATCGCAAACAAGCCACTGAGGCAGCATTAGCCAATTTGCTTGCCGAATTGCGTAAATCAGCCACTATCCGAATCCTGCCAATCGAGCAATAGAACAATAGAGCAAGCCGAATAATAGCAGCTGTGATATAGTGGAGAACGAATCATAACCAAAGCTAAATGATAGATAGCGAATCACATATACCGAATCATAGATATAGTGCCGAATCATAGATACAATGCCGAATCATAGATATAGTGCCGAATCATAGATATTGAATCATAAGTCATAGATACTGAATCATAATCATAAATTACAGATACCGAATCATCATGTCCGCCAACTCCCCGCAAAAACAAGCCGC
>JAPPQG010000159.1:0-4353 GCA_028816945.1 Alphaproteobacteria bacterium | reverse complement strand
AATAGATACAATGCCGAATCATAGATACAATGCCGAATCATAGATAAGCAACGAACGCACCGAATCATAGATACTGAATCATAATCATAAATTACAGATATTGAATCATCATGTCCGCCACGCCACCGCAAAAACAAGCCGCAAACTCACCCATTGAGGATGATCCGTTTGATTTGGGCGATGATGATATAGAGTCGCTTTCAAGCCTATCGGGCGCACAAGATTCAGCACAAAATTCTAGCCAAAATGCAGAACAAAATGCCAATCCCAGCATTTCACCTAGTATTTCACCTAGCATCTCACAGAGAGCGGCCGCCCGCCCACAGCCGCCGCAACAACTTACACAAGCATTAGACTGTATGAATGACGCCCAACGCGAAGCCGTGTTAGCCCCTGATTGCCCCCTATTAGTGCTTGCGGGGGCAGGCACAGGCAAAACCCGTGTTTTGACGACTCGCATTGCCTATAAACTTGCTAGGCGGGAGGCTTGGCCTAGTCAAATTCTTGCCGTCACCTTTACCAATAAGGCGGCAAAGGAAATGAAAGCGCGCATTAGCCACCTCATTGGTGCCGAAGTAGAGGGCATGACATGGCTTGGCACATTTCATTCTATTGCCGCGAAAATCCTCCGCCGCCATGCTGAACTTGTCGGCTTACGGCATGATTTTACCATTTTAGATACAGATGATGTCATAAGATTGCTGAAACAATTTATTAAAGCAGAAAATATAGATGAAAAACGCTGGCCGGCGCGCCTCCTAGCAGGCTACATAGATAGTTGGAAAAATCGTGGCCTAACGCCCAATCAAATACCAGTGAATGAAGATAAAGCCTTTGCCAATGGCAAGGGCAAAAAACTCTACACACAATATCAAAAGCGGCTAAAAATTCTCAATGCTGCTGACTTTGGCGATTTGCTGTTGGAATGTTTGCGCCTCTTTCAAGAAAATAAAGACATATTGGCCGATTATCAAAACCGCTTTCGCCATATATTGGTTGATGAATACCAAGATACAAATATGACGCAATATCTTTGGCTACGCCTATTAGCCCAAGCGCGTAGCAATATTTGCTGTGTTGGCGATGACGACCAATCTATTTATGGTTGGCGGGGGGCGGAAGTTGGCAATATTTTGCGTTTTGAAAAAGATTTTGCAGGCGCGCAAATCATCCGTTTAGAGCGCAATTATCGCTCCACCTGCCATATTTTAGGCGCGGCAAGCGGGCTGATTGCCCATAATAAAAACCGTTTAGGCAAAACGCTTTGGACACAAAGCAAAGAGGGTGAAAAGGTAAAAGTGCGCGGCCCATGGGATGGCGAACAAGAAGCCGTTATGACCGCAAGCGATATTGAATCCTATCATGCAAAAGGCCATAAACTTAATGAAATAGCTGTGTTGGTGCGCGCTGGTTTTCAAATGCGGGAATTTGAAGACCGTTTTATTACACTCGACATGCCCTATCGTGTGATTGGCGGGCCGCGGTTTTATGAACGCGCTGAAATCCGCGATGCGAATGCGTATTTGCGCCTGATTAACCAAGCAGATGATGACCTTGCCTTTGAACGCATTTGCAATAAGCCGCGCCGCGGCTTTGGTGACATGGCGATGCAGACCCTGCATAAATTAGCGCGCAAAGAAAATATATCATTATCAAAAGCAGCCCTATTATTAGTAGAGTCCGAAGAATTGCGCCCGGCAACAAGGCGCTCTTTGGAAACATTTAATGCTGATTTAGCGCGCTGGCGCGCCCATAAGGACAAAATGGCACATGATGAGTTTGCAGGGCTTGTCTTGGAGGAAAGCGGCTATATGGCCATGTGGCAAGCGGCAAAAACGCTTGATGCGCCGGGCCGCTTGGATAATCTTAAAGAACTCGTTTCCTCAATGGCGGAATTTGCTTCACTAGATGAATATTTAGAACATATCGCGCTTGTTTTAGAGGCGGCGGGCGATGATGCAAAAGATAAAATTTCCCTTATGACACTGCATGCTGCCAAAGGCACAGAATTTGAAACAGTCTTTTTACCCGGCTGGGAGGAAGATATTTTCCCCAACCCCCGCACATTAGATGAAGTAGGTGATGAGGGATTAGAAGAAGAACGCCGCCTTGCCCATGTCGGCCTCACCCGTGCCAAAAAACGCGCGATTATTTCTTTTGCCGGCACGCGCCAGATTCACGGCCAATGGCAAACCAACAGACCCTCCCGTTTTATTGATGAAATACCAGAGCAATATGTCGTGGCTGAATCAGCTGACCCAAATGCTATTTTAGATAGCAAACAAACGCAATTAGGCATAAGTGGCGGGAGAGACGACAGGGGAAGCAGAAATGAAAGCAAAAACAAGAACATGCGCAAGCGGCGCAAATTTGCAAAAACAGATGATATTATCGATATGCCGACAAAAGAAAGCGCACCAGCAGGCGGGCATTTTGAATGCGGGGTGCGGATTTTTCATCAAAAATTCGGCTATGGGCGCGTTGAAGCCGTTGAAGGCAATAAATTACAAGTTGCTTTTGAAAAGGCAGGCAATAAAAAAGTATTAGATAGTTTTGTTAAGCACGCTTAATAATAGATAAAACATGGTTTGCCAAAACATAATTTGCTAAAATATAATGAGCTAAATTAGTTAGCCAAATATAATTTGCCAAAATCATGTATCAAAATTTTGAACCTAGAACAGATCCTAAAACGAGCGCGCCGCGCCTCAAAGCTTTGCGCGCGCAAATGGCCGAACAGGGATTAGACGCATTTTTAGTCCCGCATGAAGATGAATTTTTAGGCGAATATGTGCCAGCCTGTGGTGAGCGATTAAAATGGCTTACGAGTTTTGACGGGTCAGCAGGAAGTGCCGTAATATTAGCCGAACAGGCGGTGCTTTTTGTCGATGGTCGCTATATTTTACAAGCCCCCTTGCAAACCGATAAAGCCTGTTTTGAAATTATCAATAGCCAAGAAACGCCGCCCACCCAATGGCTTAAAGATAAATTGCCAACAAAAGACGGCTTTGTGCTTGGCTTTGACCCGCGCTTGCATAGTATCGCGCAAATAGAGAAATTAGAAAAAGCTTTACAAGATAAAAATATTACCTGTCAGGCGGTTGATAGAAACCCGTTGGATATTGTCTGGCGCGACCGCCCCGCCCCGCCCAATTATCCCGCTATTCATCACCCCGATGCATGCGCTGGCCTAGCTAGTGCAGAAAAACGCGCCAATATAGCGGCGACATTAAAAGAAAAAAGCCTTGATGCTGCCTTGCTAACACAGGCCGAAAGCATTGCTTGGCTGTTAAATATACGCGGCCGCGATGTGCCGCACACACCGCTTGCCCTTTCATTTGCTTTATTGCAGCAAAATGGCGATTGTGATTGGTATATTGAGCCGTCGCGTGTCAGTGCGAGCCTATTGGCGCATATTGGCGCGGGCGTGCGTGTTTTTGCGCCGACAAAAATAGCCGAACATTTGCGCGCATTTCACAAAAAGCGGGTTTTGCTAGACCCTGAATGCGCGCCTGTATGGTTTAAGACATGTCTTGCGGGCAATTTTATTGTCGGCACAGATCCCTGCCTGCTGCCGAAAGCGTGCAAAACAAAAGCAGAAATTGACGGGGCAAAGGCGGCGCATATACGCGATGGCGCGGCTCTGTGTCGTTTTTTATGTTGGTTTGAAAGTGAAGCCCCAAAAGGGCAGTTAAGCGAGATAAGTGCCGCGCAAAAATTAGAAGCCTATCGCGATGCAACGGGCTTATTGCGTGATTTGAGTTTTGATACAATTTCTAGCACGGGCGCGCATGGGGCGATTATTCATTATCGTGTGACCCATAAAACCAACCGCGCCATTAAGGCGGGCGATATTTATTTGGTCGATAGTGGCGGCCAATATGAAGACGGCACAACCGATGTAACCCGCACTGTGCTTGTCGATGGCGCCTCCCCGCCTGCGGGCGCATTGGCTGCTTTTACCTATGTGCTAAAAGGCCATATTGCGCTTGCTTGCGCCCGTTTTCCACAAGGCACACAGGGGGCGGCTTTGGATAGTCTTGCCCGCGCGCCTCTTTGGGCAGCAGGGCTGGATTTTGACCATGGCACAGGGCATGGGGTTGGCAGCTATTTAAGCGTCCATGAAGGCCCGCAACGGATTAGCAAAAATGGGCGAACCGAATTACAGCCGGGCATGATTGTCTCCAATGAGCCGGGCTATTATCGTGCGGGAGCGTTTGGCATAAGAATTGAGAATCTACAATATGTCACCCCTGCCGAAAAAATAGAAGGCGGTGAGCGGGATATGCTTGGCTTTGAGACATTAACCCTTGCGCCGATTGACAAAAGGCTGATTGATGAAAAACTCTTAAC
>JAPPQG010000051.1 GCA_028816945.1 Alphaproteobacteria bacterium | reverse complement strand
CCCTAAAAACCCAAAAACACTACCATGCCCAATCCTAAACAACCTTATAATAAGCTTCCCAATCTGCCACCCAAGCAGGATATTGAAACAAAGGCGATACTTAAAGCCTGCACGAAAGCTGCCCGCGCGCTAGCCGAAGTCAAGGGCGCGGCAAAGAGCCTACCTGACCCTAGAATTTTACTCATCACACTCCCTTTACAAGAAGCAAAAAACAGTTCGGCGATTGAAAATATTATCACAACCACAGATAAATTATTTCATGCAATGGCATTAGATAATGAAAAAACAATAGACCCACATACAAAAGAAGTTTTGCGCTACCGCCGAGCAATGGAAGAGGCTGAAAAAATTCTTAACCAGAATGAAGCTTTTCTGACAACCAGTTCTTTCGAGAAAATATGCACAATCATTCGTGGCATGGAAATGCGCGTGCGTTCCACACCCGGCACTAAATTAGTAAATACAAAAACAAAAGATATAATCTATACACCGCCCGAAGGCGAAGATTTGTTAAGAAATTTACTTAGAGACTTAGAAATGTTCATCAATGAGAGTGAGGAAAGCGAACTAGACCCTTTAATTAAAATGGCAATTATCCATTATCAGTTTGAAGCAATTCATCCTTTTACTGACGGCAATGGACGCACGGGGCGCATTCTCAATATAGTCTATCTCATGCAAGAAAAATTATTAGATATGCCAATTTTATATTTAAGTGATTATCTTATTAAGAACCGTGATGACTATTATAAAAAACTCAATCAGGTTACAAAAAAAGAGGCATGGGAGGAATGGATCTTATTTATGCTTACAGCAATAGAGAAAACCGCATGGCAAACAGCACAAAAAATAAGGGAAATTGAAAAATTATTCGATGCTAAATTGGCTGAGGCGAAAGTAAAAGCACCAAATAAATATACAAAAGAAATGTTAGAGCTTACTTTTGTGCGTCCCTATATTCGAATCCGCAATGTCGAGCGCGAGTTGGATATTTCATACCAGACAGCAACAAAATATGTAAAAGAGTGGGAGCGTGCCAATTTGCTTTCAAGCACTAAAATTGGCCATAATCTGCTATTTGTTAATGTTGAGTTAGTGAATCTTTTTAGTGAAGAGGAATAAGCCAAGCCTAGCCGTCGATATTGGGGGTGGTGGCTTCGCTTTGGCGCTTTAATTTATAATAATAGAATATGACAAAGGGCATTGTGAGAAAATAGATAGAGCCAAGCAGGAGCAGGCCAAACCAAGGGAAAGTAAAAAAGCCACCAGCAATAACGCCTATGCCAAGCAAAAGCGGCATGGCTTGTTTGCGTGTGACACTTAAAACCAGTCTTTTGGGGGAGAAGGTCGGTATTGTGCTAATCATCATGCCAGCAAGCACAATAATATAAAGCCCAACAATAAATAGGTAATTTTTAACCTCTATAATGCCCGTAAATGACAACATAAGGGGCGCAAGTGCCAAATTGCCTGCCGCGGGGCTTGGCATGCCAATGAAAAAATTATCGGCCCAAACGGGGCGGTCAGGGTCGCGGCTATGCACATTAAAGCGCGCCAACCGCAAGGCCGCGCATACTGTATAAGCAAGCATAGCCAACCAACCCAAACGCCCCATATCCTCCATAGCCCAAATATAAAGTAGCAAGACGGGGGCTATGCCAAAATTGAGAAAATCAACCAGCGAGTCTAATTGCGCGCCAATTTTGCTTTCGGCCCGCAAAAACCGCGCTACACGGCCATCTAGCGCATCTAAAAAAGCGGCCGCAACAATCGCCATAACAGCACTTTCAAAGCGCGCATCTAATCCCAAACGGATAGAAGTTAGTCCCAAACATAAGGCTAATATGGTTAAAACATTGGGAATGAGTTTGCGTAGAGAAATATGTTTCTCGCCATCCGCCTCAATCTTTTGCGCGGCCATAGATTGCTGCGTTGGGTTTTTAAGTTTTTTTGCTAAAAATTCTTGCACCATAATACTCCAAACCGCGGCCAAAGCTGCACCCAGCGGACAAAGTTAGATAGTCTCACCTAAACGCGCTTTTTCATTAACATTCAAATCAGCAATAATTGTCTCACCTGCAATGGCCGTTTGGCCGACGGCAACTTGTGGCATTATATTTTCGGGCAAATAAACATCTACACGACTGCCAAACCTTATCAAGCCAAAACGCTCACCCGTTTTTAATTGTTCGCCTTCTTCAACCCAACATAGAATGCGTCGCGCCACCATGCCCGCAATCTGCACCACAACCATATCGCGCCCGTCAGGAAGTTCAACCAGCAAAGATTGGCGTTCATTCGTCTCACTTGCCTTATCTAAATCAGCGCTTAAAAAACGCCCTGTGCGATATTTAGAAAGTTTAATTGTGCCACTATGGGGCAAGCGGTTAATATGGCAGTTAAGCGGATTCATAAAAATTGAAATACGGGCGCGCGGCGCAATGCCTAACCCCAATTCGGGCGGGGGCGTTGCTTGGCTAATCATATTCACCACACCATCAGCAGGGCTGACAATTAACCCCTCATCTTGCGGCACGACACGGGCGGGGTCACGGAAAAAATAAGCACACCAAAGCGTTAGAATAAAGCCCAGCCAACCCAATAATGAACTGATAAAAAACAGCACAAAACTAACGCCTGCAAAAACAGCAATAAAACGCAAACCCTCAGGATGCACAGGGGCTAGCATAGATAAAAGTGTGCGCATATTCATATCCTTATTTGTTAATCACTATATTGCTTTATCATTATATTCGTTAAACATTATATTATATTTGCTAACATTATATTTGTTAAACATTATATTTGAATATATTCAATCGGCGGCTTTAATGTCTATTAAAGCACAAATAGCCTGCTAGGTAAATATACAGTATAATAGAGAATAATATAGACCCTTCAAAATCGGCAAATGGGCGGAATTTAGCCGTCAGCTGTAGCTGATACGCCACTGCGTAATAATTTGAAAATAATCGCATCATGGAGGGCGCGGAAACTAGCCGCCACTACATTCTCCGATACACCAATCGTGCGCCATGAACGCCCTTCACTATCCGCACTTTCAATCACCACACGCGTCACAGCAGCTGTGCCTGTATTGAGGATACGCACTTTATAATCGACCAATCTAAGATCAGCCAAATAAGGCGCATAGCGGCGCAAATCCGCCCGCAAAGCCATATCAAGCGCATTGATAGGCCCATTGCCTGTGCCGCGTGTGGTTAGGCTTTCGCCGTCAATTTTCAAACGCACTTGTGCCGTTGCCACACTATCCTCCAAGGCGCCGCCTTGATGATGCACATTGACTTGATAAGACTCAACTTCAAAGAAAAGCGGCAATTTGCCAAATATCTCACGCGCCAAAAGTTCAAAAGACGCGCCTGCATTATCAAAACTATAACCTGCCTGCTCTTTTTCTTTCACCTGTGATAAAATCTGTTGCACTGCCTCATCATTGCCCTTTGGGTCAATGCCTGCATGTTCTAGCCGCGCCAATATATTGCTACGGCCTGCTTGATTAGAGACAAGAATTTTGCGTGTATTGCCAACCAATTCAGGCTTAATATGTTCATAAGTAGCAGGGTCTTTCATAACCGCCGATACATGAATGCCGCCCTTATGCGCAAAGGCACTATCGCCAACATAGGGTTGGCGGCGGTTGGGTGTGTAATTTAAGATGTCGTCCAATCGGCGCGAAGCAATGGTTAATTGCTGCAAATTATCCGCCGATATGCCCGTTGTAAAAGCATCCGCAAACGCAGATTTCAAAAGAAAGGTTGGGATAAGTGAAACCATATTCGCAT
This sequence comes from Alphaproteobacteria bacterium, assembly GCA_028816945.1. Lineage (GTDB taxonomy): Bacteria > Pseudomonadota > Alphaproteobacteria > RS24 > RS24 > JAPPQG01. Next base: position 1,001 of record JAPPQG010000051.1, on the reverse strand, counting down.
TACCGCATCGCTCACCCAGCCCATTTAATGTGCCTTGCACTTGCCGCACGCCTGCTTGGACGGCGGCTAGTGAATTGGCAACTGCATTTTCTGTATCATTATGGGCATGTATGCCAAGCCGCGCCCCCGGCACATGTTTTGTGACGGCTTGCACAATATCATAAATTTCATCGGGCATAGTCCCGCCATTTGTATCGCATAGCACAATCCAGCGCGCACCTGCCTCTGTGGCCGCGACGGCACATTGGAGCGCATAGTCGCGATTATTTTTATACCCATCAAAAAAATGTTCGCAATCAATCATCGCTTCTTTGTCGCGGGCAATAATCGCTTGCACGCTTTCTCTAATAGCGTCTAAATTTTCCTCATTGGAAATACCCAATGCAATATCGACATGATAATCCCAACTTTTAGCAACAAGGCAAACGGCCTCTGCTTCGGCATTTAGCACCATAGCAAGGCCGGGGTCATTATCTGCTGAACGGCCAATTTTTTTTGTCATGCCGAATGCCGTCATGCGGGCATTTTTCAACCCATAGGAGTCGCTAAAAAATTGCGTATCCGTTGGATTCGCCCCCGGATAGCCGCCTTCAATATAATCAAGCCCTAATTCGTCTAGTATCTGGGCGATAAGAATTTTATCTTTAACAGAAAAATCAACGCCTGCCGTTTGTTGGCCATCGCGCAAGGTTGTATCAAAAAGATAAATTCGTTCATTTTGTTTATGTTCTGTCATGTCTATTGTCGCTATTCTGTGTGCCGCTATAATTTGTCTTATCTCTTGTCTCTTTTTTGTCTCTTATCGTTTGTCTTGTCTCTTATTTCTTGTCGCTTATCGCTGTCTTTTGTCTCTGCCTCTTATCGCTTGCCTTTTATCTCTGTCTCTTATTTCTTGTCTTTTATCTCTTGTCTCTTGTGCCTTGCCCTTTGTCCCTTGTCCCTTATGTCTTGCCTATTCATTAAACTGTAATCTAGTTTTCGCACGCGCCGCGCCAATATGC
>JAPPQG010000143.1 GCA_028816945.1 Alphaproteobacteria bacterium | reverse complement strand
ATAAACAAACAGATGAACCCGCTTTCCGTGTGCCGCTGGTTATTTTAGGGTTGGTTATTTTATGGCTTGGCGTGTATGCGCTGATGCGGCTTTCCCCTGCTATACAGGCTGGGTTTTTGCAATGGCTTGCCTTTGTGCCTGCCAATTTTACCGCGCATATAATTTATCTGCCGACTATTGTAACTTATAGTTTGCTACATGGTGGCTGGGACCATGTGATTATGAATGCTGTTTGGCTTGTCGCCTTTGGCTCGCCCGTTGCTACCCGCTTGGCAAGTGTGAGGCGTTTTTTAGCCTTTTATGCTGTTTGTTGCGTGTGTGCGGGCTTGGCGCATTTCATCTTTCATATTGGCGATGCAATACCCGTTATTGGGGCGTCAGGGGGTGTATCGGCTATGATGGGGGCGGCGGCGCGCTTCGCCTTAACGGGTGGCAACTGGTTTGACTTGCAACAAAATAGCCCAAAAAAACCGCTTATGCCCTTATCGCAGACTTTGCGCTGTGCGCCCGTGCTATTTTTTATCGCCATATGGATGGGGCTAAACCTTATTTTTGGACTTGTTGGCATAGCCCCCGATGGGCAGTCCGTGCAAATCGCATGGCAGGCGCATGCGGGCGGCTTTTTAGCAGGTTTATTGCTGTTGAGCTGGTTTGATACGCCTCCTTTATCGGCTTCGGGCGGCCCGGGCAATCGGTTTTATGGGCGGTGGATAGGTGCAAAAAATAAAGATAAATCAATGGATTAAAAATTGTTCTTAAAGCAAATAATCGCTTGTGGCACCGATAAAATCGTTTATTTCCACTTGAAATATTTGCCGCATTGGCGCAAACTATAAATGGCTCATTGGCTAGTTTAGATAAATTTAGCTCAATTTATAGTCAAGTGAGTTTGGACGATAGAAAAGGTATAAATATTATGACAATTGCCTCAATTCTCGCTGAAAAAGGCGCAACAGTCTTAACATTAGACGGTAATTGCACTTTGGCCGAAGCGATCAATGTGTTGGAGCGAAGGCGCATTGGGGCGTTGATTGTGTCCTTGCCAGATAAGCCTTTGGCGGGCGTTTTTTCCGAGCGCGATGTTGTACGCGCCTTATCGACGCATGGCGGGGACGTGCTAGATGTCCCCGTTACAGAACATATGAGCCGCAAAGTGACCACTGTCACACCCGAAGTAAGCGTTGCCGAGGCAATGGAAATTATGACGCAAAAACGGGTGCGCCATTTGCCCGTATTAGAGGACGGCAAATTATGCGGCATTGTGTCTATCGGCGATGTCGTAAAACGCCGCATCAGCATGACAGAAGCCGAAGCCGAAGCCCTAAAAAACTATATCACAACAGGCTAATGCATTTCGCGCGTTGCTTGTTGTTTTGTTATTCGCTAAATTTTGGTTGGGTTGGGGGTGTTGCCATAGACTTTAACTGGGTCGAAGGTTTTTTCTAATTCTTCAAAGTGCAGTTTTAAGTCAGGGGCGACTGTTTTGCCGACAGGGATAGAGCGGTAAAAGCATGACCGATAGCCGACATGGCAGCTTGCCCCATTGCCTGCCACTTTAACCTGCATCCAAACGCAATCTTGGTCGTCATCAATCCGCAATTCGACAATTTCTTGCACCAGCCCGCTCGTTGCGCCCTTATGCCAAAGTTTTTGACGGGAGCGACTATAATAATGCGCTTGCCCCGTTTCTATGCTGAGTTGAAGGGCTTGTTTATCCATAAAGCCGTGCATCAGCACTTCGCCCGTTGCGGCATCTGTTGCAATGGCGGGGATGAGGCCTTGCGCATCAAATTTAGGGGCAAGTTCTGTGCTTTCCTCAATTTGTGCTACTGATAGGCGTTCGGCAAAGGGCGCGGCTGTATCGGCTGTATCACTCATATTTCAATGTTTATGTTTTTGTATTAGATGTATTATTGACGAGGGCTAAAAACCGCGCTTCCATATGCGGGTCATCAGCAAAAACGCCGGTAAATTGTGTTGTAATGGTTGCAACATTTGGCTTTCTAACACCGCGTGTGGTCATGCATTGATGTTTAGCATCTATCAAAACGGCCACGCCTGCGGGTTCAAGGGAGCGTTGGATACAGTTAGCAATTTGTGCCGTCATATTTTCTTGTGTCTGCAATCGTTTGGCGAAAATCTCAACAACCCGCGCAAGTTTTGAAATGCCAACAATTTTATCAGTCGGCATATAGGCGACATGCACTGTGCCTAAAATGGCGACCATATGATGTTCGCAATGGCTTTCAAGTGTAATATCGCGCAACATAACAATATCATTATAACCGCCACTATCCTTAAAGGTGCGGCGTAGCACTTCATCGGGGTCTTCATCATAGCCCGCGAAAAATTCTTTATACGCCTCAACCACCCGCTTTGGCGTATCAGCTAGCCCTTCACGGCTAGGGTCATCGCCCGCCCAAGCAATCAGTGTGCGAACAGCTTTTTCTGCTTCGGCCCGCGATGGCTCGGTCTTTTGTGATTCTGCTTGCGCCTCTGTTTGCATTTGGCGCGGGGCTTTATCGCCGGCCTTTTTGCCGTCTTGTTTATTGGCTGCTTTGTCTATAATTGCGTCCATATCCTATATCCCTATGGAAATCATTATGTCATCTCTATATCATATATTGGTGGCCTATTGCGTTATTCGCATATTTTGCGCCTTATTGCAACATTATAGCCTATCTTGATATGAGGGGCAAACAGCTTTATGTTCCCTATATGCAACTCAAACTCTATGATACAGCAACACGGAAAAAGCGGGTATTTGAGCCTATTAACCCAGCGCGCATAAGCCTATATGTTTGCGGGCCAACAGTCTATGGCCCTGCCCATATTGGCAATGCCCGCCCAGCGATTGTATTTGATGTGCTTGCCCGCCTGTTGCGCCACCTCTATCCGCCACCTGAATCACAGCTCATTTATGCCCGCAATATTACCGATTTAGACGATAAAATAAACAAAAAAGCGGCCGATGAAGGGGTAGCTATAGAGGTCATAACCGCCCGCTATCGCGCCCAATATCATGCTGATATGACGGCATTGGGCGTTTTAAGGCCTGATATTGAACCCCATGCCACAGCGCATATTGCCGATATGGTCGCCATGATAGAGCAGTTAATGGCAAGCGGCCATGCCTATGAGGCAGAAGGCCATGTGCTGTTTGATGTCGCACAAGACCCCCAATATGGCAGTTTATCGGGGCGCAAGGGCAAGGATATGTTGGCTGGCGCACGGGTGGAACCCGCCCCTTTTAAGCGCAATGCGGCCGATTTTATATTATGGAAACCGTCTAGCGATGATTTGCCCGGCTGGCCTAGCCCTTGGGGGCGGGGGCGGCCGGGGTGGCATATTGAATGCTCGGCTATGGCTAAAAAACATTTAGGTGAGACGATTGATATTCACGGCGGCGGGCTAGATTTGCAATTCCCGCACCATGAGAATGAATGCGCGCAAAGCCGTTGCGCCCATAATGTGCCGCTTGCGCGCTTTTGGCTACATAATGGTTTGCTAACCATGTCAGGCGATAAAATGTCAAAATCACAGGGCAATATAAAATTGGTAACAGAATTGCTAGATGAAGCGCCGGGCGAAGCGATTCGCCTTGCCTTATTGCAAACCCATTACCGCCGCCCGCTTGACTTCACGCCCGATTTAGTCAGCCAATCAGTCAAAAATCTCGACCGCCTATATGGCCTTTTGCGCGACAAAACAGAATTTGTGCCAGCTAAAGTGGAAGTCCCGCAACAATTTATGGCTGCCTTATGCGATGATTTGAATACGCCCGAAGCTTTGGCCGCCTTATTTGTCCTTGCCAAGCAGGCAGACACGCCACAAGGCAAAGGGGCGTTGCTTGCGGCGGGTAAAATGTTGGGGCTTTTGCAACAAGAACCAGAAAATTGGTTTGCGGGTGATACAAGTTCAGCGCAAACGGCTGAAATTGAATCTCTTATTGCTGAGCGCGCCCGCGCCCGTGCCGCTAAAAATTATGCCCGCGCCGATGAAATGCGCGACAAATTAGCCGCTATGGGCGTGGCGATTGAGGATGTAGGCGAGCAGACAAATTGGCGGCGCATGCGATGAATACGCCTTATAGCCAGCGCATTTTGCAATTAGCAGGGAATATAGGGCGGATTGGTCACCTTGACTCGCCCCAAGCGCGCGCCCATGCCGTCTCCCGCCTATGCGGGTCTAAAATCAGCGTTGAATTATCACTCGATGAAAATAAATGTGTAGCCGATTATGCGCAACATGTAGAGGCTTGCGCGTTGGGGCAGGCGGCGGCGGCCATTATGGCGCAAGACATTATCGGCACGCCTGCTACTGACCTACATAAAATTGCTGCGCATATGCGCGCGATGTTAAAAGAAAACGCGCCCCCACCGCCGCCCACAGCAGACGGCAAATGGCAAGACCTTGCCATTTTAGAGACTGTGCGCGCCTATCCCGCCCGCCATGCCTCAACCCTGCTTGTCTTCGACGCCGTAGAGGATTGCTTGCAGCAATTAGCCGTTTAGGCTAGGGTGGCATTCTATGGATAATCAAAATAGACAACCATAAGAGACTTAACATGGACGCAAATAAAAAATGGGAAAAATTCACCAAGCCTGAAAAAGTAGATTTCAAACAAGGCTGGCAGGATGAAAAAGAATTTGATGAATGGCTTGTTAGTGAATCGGGGTTGGACTGGTTAGAAGATGTCACAAATATAGAAATTGACAGTGAAACAATAAAGCAGCAAGAAAGTGTCGGCTCTTTTTCAAACGATATTTTTGCTTATGATACAGAAAATAAAGTCGTCATTATTGAAAA
>JAPPQG010000074.1 GCA_028816945.1 Alphaproteobacteria bacterium | reverse complement strand
CATTTTATGCGGATTAGTGGTGCGGGTCAATCTACTTTCTGTGCGTTGGCGGCGCGGGTGAGGCGGTCATTAATGGCTTCGCCTAGCCCGTGATTGGGGATTGGCATAACGGCAATTTTATCGGCTTGTTTGTCTAGGGCGTGCAGGGCGGCGAAAAAATTCGCGGCCGCTTCTGCCAAGTCACCTGTTTTGCTTAAATTGATAATTTTATTATTAGGGTCATGTGGGGGCGGCACAGATTCGCCAAAGGCAAGCAGGGCTTCGCCCGCTAATATATGAGTTGCATTGAGCCGCAACACTGCCTGCGGGGCATAATGTTGCGCGAGGCGCCCGGGCGCAAGCTGCGCCCCCTTCATATTGTGCGCAAGCTGCGCCCCCTCATTATCGCGCGCAAGCTGCGCCCCCTCATTATCGCGCGCAAGCTGCGCCCCCTCCATATTGTGCGCAAGCCGCGCCGCGCCCTCTTTATCATGTGCGCCTTTATTATTTTGCGTGGCTTTTGCCTCCTCTGTATCGGGCAGATAGGCAAGTGGCAAGCCAATCGCTAATTCAATCGTTTGGCGTGCAATCGCCCCTTTGCGTAACAAAATAGGGCGGTCATCGAGACAGCCAATAATGGTCGATTCTAACCCAAGCGCGCATTGCCCGCCGTCTAATATCATTATATCGGGCAGGGTGGCGGCTACATGCTCTGCTGTGACAGGACTCAACCGCCCTGACACATTGGCACTTGGCGCGGCTAGCGGACAGCCCGCCTCCGCCAATAAAGCCTGTGCGGTGGGGTGATTTGGCACACGCAAAGCAAGGCTCGGCAAGCCTGCGCTTGCAAGTGCGCCTATCGCACAATCGGCCTGCCGCGGCACAATCAGCGTTAAAGCCCCCGGCCAAAATTGCTGCGCTAAATGCTGTGCCATATCATTAAATAGGCCATATTGCTGGGCTTGCGCCAAATCGCCAATATGGGTGATAAGCGGGTTAAAGCGCGGGCGGGCTTTGGCCTGATAAATGGCTGTAATGGCTTTATCATTGCGTGCATCCGCCCCTAGCCCATAAACAGTCTCGGTTGGAAAGGCAACCAATCCGCCCTTTTTTATCTGCTTTGCTGCCTGTTTGATATTGTCCGCATTGGCGGTGTGAATCGGCATGGGGTTTCTCTCATTTTTGCTGTGTGGCATTTTTTAATGCCTGCCATTGTATCTGTAAATTGCCTGTGTTAAAATTCATATTTATATGTTAAATGATATATTAAGTTAATCATGCAAGAGCAAATTGAGAGTGTTATGACAACACAAAAGACAAAATCTACCCAATCCATCCCCGATGATATAAAAAAAATGAGTTTCGAGGAAGCATTGGCCGCATTAGAGGAAATCGTCACACAATTAGAAAGTGGCGATATTGCGCTTGAAGAGTCAATTACAATTTACACGCGCGGCAACCAGTTGCGAGCGCATTGCGAAGCAAAATTAAAAAACGCCCAAGCACAAATTGAGAAAATTACAGGCACAAATGCCGGAGGCACTAATGCCAAAGGCACTAACGCCGAAGGCACAAGTACCAAAAGCACAGACGGCAAAGGCACAAGTGCCGAAGGCACGAGTGCCAAAACAAAACTTGCCACTGAACCATTTGATGTGGATTAGTCCGTGAATGAGAATGGCTTTGAAAAAGGTTTTGACGAGAATTTTGATAAAGCAAATAAGCATATATCCGTTCTAGTCGACCGCGTTTTACAAAACTTATTAGCCCTCCCCGAAGGGCCAGAATCTCGTGTTTTTGAAGCCGCCCGCTATATGATGCTAGGTGGCGGGGGCAAAAGATTTCGTGCCTTTTTATGCTGTGAGACGGCCGCTCTCTTTGGGGTTAAGCCGCAAAATGCGGCCCGCACAGCGGCGGCCATTGAATGTGTGCATACTTATTCGCTCATCCATGATGATTTGCCATGCATGGATGATGATGATATGCGGCGCGGGCGGCCAAGCCTACATAAAGCCTTTGATGAGGCAACGGCTATTTTGGCAGGCGATAGTCTATTGAGTTTAGCATTTGAAATATTAGCCGATGAAAAAACCCATCCCCGCAAAGCAGTTAGGCTTGATTTAATTGCTGGCTTGGCAAAGGCAAGCGGCGGGCAGGGCATGGTTGGCGGGCAGATGTTCGACTTATTAAGTGCCGATATGGCCTCCAATGCGGGTAATCTCACCCGTTTGCAAAAAATGAAAACCGGCGCGCTTATCAGTTTTGCCGTTGATGCGGGCGCTTTGCTTGGCATGGCAGATAGTGCGGCCCGCAACAGCCTAGCCGCTTATGCCCATGATGCAGGGCTTGCTTTCCAAATTGCCGATGATTTATTGGATATGCAGGAAGATGCGAATATAAGAAAAGATACAGGCATAACGGATAAAACGGATAAAGGGGCAGATGAGGATGAGGTGCAAAGAGTGACATTTGTCTCTTTGTTGGGCGAGGCCCGCGCCCGCGCCCAAGCCCATATATTGGCCGAGCAAGCGGCGGGCTATCTAGCCCCCTTTGGCAGTGCTGCTACGCATTTGCGCCAAGCGGTCGCCTTTGCCGTAAACCGTGATTATTGATAAAATGATTATTGATAAGATAATGACATTATTTAGCTAAATTATGTTAGACTATTAGCCATGAAAAAGCCCAAAACACCTCTATTGGATAAAGTCAAATTGCCGTCTGACTTGCGCCGCTTAAAGCCCGACCAGTTGCGCGTCTTGGCCGATGAATTAAGGGCAGAGACGATTTCTGCTGTATCGGAAACAGGCGGTCATTTAGGGGCAGGGCTTGGTGTGGTGGAATTGACCGTTGCCCTTCATTATGTTTTCAATACACCAGACGACCGCATTATATGGGATGTTGGCCACCAAGCCTATCCGCATAAAATACTCACAGGGCGGCGCGACCGCATTCGCACTTTACGCAAAGCAGGCGGCCTATCGGGTTTTACCAAACGCACAGAAAGCACTTATGACCCGTTCGGGGCGGCGCATTCTTCAACTTCTATTTCCGCCGCACTTGGCATGGCGGTGGCGCGTGATTTGCAGGACGGCAAGCATAATGTGGTTGCGGTGATTGGCGATGGGGCAATGAGCGCAGGCATGGCCTATGAAGCCATGAATAATGCAGGGGCTATGGATAGTCGCCTCATTGTTATTCTCAATGATAATGATATGTCTATTGCCCCTCCTGTTGGGGCTATGAGTGCTTATCTTGCGCGGCTTTTATCGGGTGGCACTTATCGCTCTTTCCGCAATCGCATGAAAAACATTTCTAAAAAATTGCCGAAACAATTAGCCGAAGCAAGCCGCAAAGTGGAGGAATATGCGCGGGGCTTTGCCACAGGTGGCACTTTATTTGAGGAAATTGGCTTTTATTATGTAGGCCCAATTGACGGGCATAATCTCAATCACTTATTGCCTGTTTTAGAAAATCTTCGCGATAGTGAATATGGGCCTGTGCTTGTGCATGTGGTCACAGAAAAAGGGCGGGGCTATATGCCTGCCGAACAATCAACGGATAAATATCACGGCGTCTCCCGCTTTAATGTGATAACAGGCAAGCAGGATAAACCGAAAAGCACTGTGCCAAATTATACTTCTGTCTTTGCCAACCAGCTGATTGCAGAAGCCGCGCAAGATGAACGCATTATTGCCATTACAGCCGCTATGCCTGACGGCACGGGGCTTGATAAATTTGCAAAAGCCTATCCCACGCGTTGTTTTGATACAGGCATTGCCGAACAACATGCCGTAACTTTTGCCGCTGGGCTAGCGGCAGAAGGCTATAAGCCTTTTGCGACCATTTATTCTACCTTTTTACAGCGCGCCTATGATCAAATTGTCCATGATGTGGCAATTCAAAAATTGCCTGTGCGCTTTGCGATTGACCGTGCGGGTCTTGTGGGGGAGGATGGGCCAACCCATGCGGGCGCATTTGACCTTGCCTATTTGGGCGTGTTGCCGGGCTTTATTATTATGGCGGCGGCTGATGAGGCTGAATTGGCGCGCATGGTTAAAACAGCCGCACAGATTGATGATTGCCCGAGTGCTTTGCGTTATCCACGCGGCGCGGCAACGGGTATGGATATGCCCGCCCGCATTGAGCCATTAGAAATTGGCAAGGGACGGGTTATTTGCGAAGGCACAGCGGTTGCCTTGTTAAATTTGGGGGCGCGGTTAGAACAAGCACGCCTTGCGGTCGAACGGCTAGAAAGGGCAGGGCTTTCGACGACCCTTGCCGATGCGCGTTTTATGAAACCACTAGATACAGAACTGATTACCCGTCTTGTTAATGAGCATAAAGTATTGGTTACATTGGAAGAGGGCAGTCAGGGCGGATTCGGGGCGCATGTGCTACATTATTTAGCGAAAGCGGGTTTGCTAGATAAGGGCTTGAAAATACGCAATTTAACCTTGCCCGACCGCTTTATCGACCATGATACGCCCTATAATATGTATGAGGTGGCAGGCTTGAATGCCGACCATATCGTCCAGACTGTCTATCAATTATTTGATAAATCGTCCGATATGGTTGTCAATTTGAACCCAAAACGCGCCTAAATGGCGCAAACCCATATATTGCTTGAATGATAAATATGTATGATAGGCGACTAGCAGGCGCAATATGCCTAGCGGGCGTAATATAATGCCAATATCATACAAATATGATACCAGTATCATGCCAATATCACACAAATATGATACCAATATCATGCCAATATCATAAGTGACACGCAGGCAAAAATCTGTTAAACTAGGCTTACTATGGCAATCCCGCGCAATTTTATAGAAGAAATAAAAAACC
>JAPPQG010000185.1:10393-12703 GCA_028816945.1 Alphaproteobacteria bacterium | reverse complement strand
AATGGGTCTATTATGTCCGATGCAAAAATGAGCCTGCCTGAACGGTTGCTAGAATTGGAAATTGGCCTTGAACATGTATTTGATACATGGCAGCCCGAACAGGCGGCGGTTGAAGAGACATTTGTTAATCGCAATGGCAATGCCACGCTTAGGCTCGGCCAAGCGCGCGCGATATGTTTGCTTGTGCCAGCGCGGCGGCATTTGCCTATTGCCGAATATGCGCCTAATTTTATTAAACGCACTGTCACAGGTGCAGGCCATGCCGATAAGCAACAAATGCAATCTATGGTGAATATGCTTTTGCCACAAGCGCGGCCAGAAAATGAACATGCTTGTGATGCGTTAGCCATTGCCATAACGCATGCGCATGGCGGCGATATAGATAATAAATTGCTAATGGCACGAGCCGCTATAATGAATAAGGATATAATAGATAAGGAAAGCGCATGATTGGGCGATTAAAGGGCATTATTGATGCGATTGGTGAGAATTACCTATTGATAGATGTCAATGGGGTTGGCTATATGGTGGAAATCTCAACACGCTTATTGGCAAGCCTGCCCGCACAAGGCAGTGAAGTCACTTTATCTATTGAACCCTATATACGCGAAGACCAATTCCGCCTCTTTGGGTTTGCCAATGAAATGGAGCGCAACTGGTTTAGACTTTTATTAAGCGTGCAAGGGGTTGGCGCAAAAATGGCACTTGCCATTCAAGGCGTCTTATCGGTTGATGAATTAACACACGCCATTACCATGCAAGATAAAGACATGCTTGCCCGCACATCAGGTGTCGGGGCAAAATTAGCAGGGCGCATCGTGCAAGAATTAAAAGATAAAATGCCGCAAATAATCCTTGCCACAAGTACCACAGACACAAGTGTCGTAGGCACGAGTGCCGCAGACACAAATGCCGCAGACACGAGTGTCACGGACGCAGGCGGCGCGCCTGCCTCACAAGCGCATGATATGTTAGCCCAGAATGCAGCCCAAAATGGCGCTATGGCAGATGCCCTATCGGCTTTGGGGAATCTTGGCTATACGCGCCCACAGGCACAAAGGGCTGTGCTTGCGGCCGTTAAACAGGCCGATAAAAAAGCACAAGCCCAAGACATTATCCGCCTTGCTTTACAGGAATTAGGTAAATGAGTGCGCGCAAACCCGAACGCATAATTGATGCTACCGCCCGCACAGGCGACCAACAAAGCCCGCGCGATATGATATTGCGCCCCCAATTATTGCGCGATTTTATCGGCCAACAAAAAGAGCGGGAGAATCTTTCTGTTTTTATCAAAGCGGCTCAATCGCGGGGCGATGCGATGGATCATGTTTTGCTTGTCGGCCCGCCCGGTCTTGGTAAAACGACTTTGGCACAAATTATTGCGCGCGAATTAGGGGTTGGCTTGCGCGCCACAGCCGGCCCAATCATCACCAAAGCAGGCGATTTGGCGGCTTTATTGACGAATTTAGAATCACGCGATGTCTTATTTATTGATGAGATTCATCGTTTAAGCCCGGGCGTGGAAGAAGTGCTTTATCCCGCAATGGAAGATTTTGTGCTTGATTTAATTATTGGCGAAGGGCCTGCCGCGCGCTCAGTTAAAATTGATTTACCACCCTTTACCCTGATTGGTGCAACAACCCGTGCGGGGCTTTTAACAACACCTTTGCGCGACCGTTTTGGTATTCCCATTTATCTTGGTTTTTATGAAATTGCTGAATTGGAGGAAATTGTCAAACGCAATGCGGCTTTAATGCAGTTGCCGCTTGCGGATAGTGGCGCACATGAAATTGCTAGTCGCTCTCGTGGCACGCCGCGCATTGCAGGTCGCCTCTTGCGCCGTGTGCGGGACTTTGCGCAAGTTGGCGGCGCAAAAACCATTGATGCGAAAATTGCCGATAAGGCTTTAACGCAGATTGAGATTGATAAAAAGGGATTAGATGGGCTTGATTATCGTTATCTATCATGTGTGGCGGAGAAATTTGGCGGCGGGCCTGTGGGGATAGATACGATTGCCGCCGCGCTTAGTGAGCCGCGCGATGCGTTAGAGGATATTGTTGAACCATTCCAAATCCAGCTTGGCTTTATTAACCGCACCCCGCGCGGGCGGGTGTTAATGCCTGCTGCTTTTGCCCATTTAGGCTTGCCTGTTCCTGACTCCATAGCGCAGCAAGCGGACTCATCAGCCGATAATGGGTCGCTTGATAACACGCTTTTTGCCGAAAAGCCCTAGTTTTGACACATTTACCTGTTTTTAAGGCATGATTGCCGTTTGTGACGCGGCCTCAAAAGGCGTGGCCTCAAAAGGCG
>JAPPQG010000185.1:8916-10225 GCA_028816945.1 Alphaproteobacteria bacterium | reverse complement strand
GCAGAGCAAAGTAAAGTAAAGCAAAGGAAAGATTAGAGGCATAATATGGAAGATGCAGCTATTGTTGCGGCTGAGGCGCAACAAACAATAGATTTTGCAACGCAAGATTTTTCCCTATGGGCTTTGTTTTTGCGCGCCGATTTGGTTGTTAAACTCGTTATGCTTGGCTTAATTTCTGCCTCAATTTGGTCATGGGCGATTATTTTTGAAAAAACCCTATTGATGCGCCGCCTATTTGCGCGGGCGAATGCTTTTGAAAGCCAATTTTGGTCGGGTGAGTCTTTGCAGACTCTTTATCGCAATCTTGGCGGACGGCCTAATCATCCTATGGCGCGGGTTTTTCTTGCTGGCATGCGTGAATGGGCAAGCAGTAGTAGTGGCAATAAATTGCCTGCTCTTAACGCTGACCTTATCGCCCGCATGGAGCGCAAATTAACAACAACCATTGCCCGTGAAATGGCTGTGTTGGAAAAGCGCATGCTGTTTCTTGCCACAGTGGGCGCGGTTGCCCCCTTTATTGGCCTATTTGGCACAGTTTGGGGGATTATGAATAGTTTTCAAGCGATTGCATTGAGCCGTGATACAAATCTAGCCGTTGTTGCGCCGGGCATTGCCGAAGCCTTATTTGCCACAGGATTAGGGCTGTTAGCCGCGATTCCTGCTGTGATTGCCTATAATAAATTTACCCATGATTTAGGCCGTTATGCCAACCGCATGGATATTTTTGCCGATGAATTTGCCAATTTCTTTGTCCGCCAATTAACCGCGCAAAACACACAACACACACAAAGCGCACAGCACACACAAAGCACACAGAATACATGACAATAGAATAGATAAGAGACTGCCTCTATGAACTATCGGCAACAAACCCAAACGACACAGACAAAATCGGCCCGTTTTCGACCGCATCACCGCCCAATGAGTGAGATAAATGTCACACCTATGGTCGATGTTATGCTGGTTTTATTGATTGTGTTTATGATTGCCGCGCCGCTTTTAACCGTTGGTGTCTCTGTCAATTTGCCGCAAGCCCGCGCGCCGGCTTTATCGGGCGATGATGAACCGCTTGCGATTACAATTACAGAAAAAGGGCAATTATTCGTGCAAGATACGCAAGTTGTCCCGAGCAAACTTATTGCCCGTTTGCGGGCGATTGCAGGGCAGGGCTATAATCAACGCATTTATGTGCGCGGCGATACAAATGTCCCCTATGGCACAGTGGCCGATATTATGGCACGGATTAACGCCGCAGGATTTGTGCGCGTCGCATTGGTTACACAAATGCAAACCCTATCGGCTGACGAGC
>JAPPQG010000185.1:6651-8033 GCA_028816945.1 Alphaproteobacteria bacterium | reverse complement strand
AATTTTGACCCTAGTAAAATGTTAAATTGATAATGAGGTAGGCGTGATGTTTAGATTTATTTTTATTATTATGATTTTTGCGGCAAGCATGTTAGCGATAAGCCCGCCCCGCCTAGCCCATGCTGCTTTGAAAATTGATATTACACAAGGCCATGTTGAACCTTTGCCGATTGCTATTTTGGGTTTTGAAAGCGGGCAGGGCATACAATCTGCCATAGGCGATGATATCGCGGCTATTTTGCAGGCTGATTTAGAAAGGTCAGGCCTTTTCCGCCCGCTTGACCGTGATGCGTTTATTGAGACAAATTTGCGTGCCACAAGCCGCCCCCGCTTTGGCGATTGGCGTATTATCAACGCGCAAGCCCTTGTCACAGGGCGCACACAGCAATTACCCGATGGTCGTTTAAGCATTGAATTTCGCCTTTGGGATGTTTTTGCCGAACAGCAAATGACGGGTTTGCAATTTTACACAACGCCAAATAATTGGCGCCGTGTCGGCCATTTAATTGCCGATGCTATTTATGAACGTTTAACTGGTGAGACAGGCTATTTTGATACACGCATTGTTTATGTGGAAGAAAGCGGGCCGAAGCAAAATCGCAAAAAGCGTTTAGCAATTATGGACCAAGACGGCTATAATCCGCGCCGTCTAACAAGTGGCGATAAGCTTGCCTTGACGCCGCGTTTTTCACCCACAGCACAAGAAATTACTTACCTATCTTATGCCCGCAATAGTCCGCGTGTGTATTTGCTTAATATAGAGACAGGACAGCAGGAAATTGTTGGCGATTTTCCCGGCATGACTTTTGCCCCGCGCTTTTCACCAGACGGGCAGAAAATTATTATGAGCCTTGAACGCAATGGCAATTCTAACATTTATTCGCTTGATTTGCGCACCCGTGTGACGAAACGGCTAACAACGACATTAGCCATTGACACAGCCCCCTGCTATTCGCCCGACGGTAGCCAAATTGTTTTTGAAAGCGACCGTGCAGGCACACAGCAACTTTACATAATGGATGCAGACGGCCGCAATGTGAAACGCATTAGTTTTGGCAATGGTCGTTATGCAACACCTGTTTGGTCGCCGCGTGGCGATTTGATTGCCTTTACAAAGCAATTTGAAGACCGTTTTTTAATTGGCGTTATGCGTCCAGACGGCTCGGGCGAGCGTGTTTTAACCGAAGGCTATCACAATGAAGGGCCTGCTTGGGCGCCAAATGGCCGTGTTTTGTCATTTTTCCGTGAAAAAAAGGGCAAAACGGGCGGCCCAAGCCTATGGACGGTGGATGTAACAGGCCATAATGAACGCCCCATGCCGACCCCCAATTATGCCTCTGACCCCGCATGGTCGCCTTTAATTAAGTAAATTCGCACCATAA
>JAPPQG010000185.1:0-6010 GCA_028816945.1 Alphaproteobacteria bacterium | reverse complement strand
CGAAAGTTGCTGGTCTAAAAACCGCCGCTCTGTATCTGTGAAACGCTAAAACTGCTAACAATTACTGCTTAAAGCAGTGCTTAAAGCACGGCCGAAAGCAGAGATGAAAACACTGCCGAAGGCAGAGCCATTCTATAAGTGCCGCGCTGGGCAAATTGGGCGCAAGATAAGGATTTTGTGCAGTCATAATTTTGTGCAAGCACAAGTTTGCGCCTGCTAGTTTGCATATAAGCAAATCATGCGCCTAAAAGTGATTTTGCCTTGATGACAATTATAAATAATAGGCATAAATAAATTATAAATAATAGGCATATAATAGGCATAAATGCACTTTTGCCACATATTAGCCACTTTTAAGCTTATTCTAAACCCATTGTTTAATGTTCTATATTGGAGGCGTTATGCTTTGCCTTTTTGATTCGGGTCGTCTATTTGGCCGTTTTGCCTGTGCGCTCTATCTATTTGCGGTTTTGGTGGCCTATGCGCCTAATCTTATGGCGCAACAATCACCACCAACTGCGCCCAACAACACTGAGGGGAATTTTTTTCCACTTGCAACACAGGGCAATGCAGAAAATAGCCAAGAAAATAACCCGCAAAGCGATATTTTGCCTGCATTATCGGCAGACACACAGAATATGCAGGCTAGGCTCGATAGAATCGATGAGACATTGCGCCTGCTTACGCGCCAATTTGAAGCCTTACCGCTTGCGAACAGTCTGCCTGTGCGTAATGGGGCTGACCAAGAGGCTTTGCTTGCCCGCCTTGTTGCCATTGAAGAGCAATTACAAAACCTCCAATCAAATGGGCTTGCTAGCAATGCGGGCGGGGCGGGTGCTGATACAGCAAGCATAACCGAACTTGCCGATTTGCGTGTGCGGCTAACACAAATTGAATCTATTATGCGCGCCCTTAATGGACAGATTGAACAAGTCGCTTTTAATCTTACCAAATTAGCCGAGCGGTTTGAACAAGTGGCGGCGGATACAGAATTTCGTTTCCAAGAATTAGAATTAGCCACCCGCCAAAATAGCGGCGGCAATCGGGCGCGCGCAACTGATGAAACACAAGTGCTTGGCACATTATCCGCCCCCTTGCCTGTCGAACAAATAACAACAGGCGAAGCGGTAAGCCTTGTTGGCGAAGCCCCATTAGATAATAGCCGCACGCTTGCTTCTGTGCCACCTAGCCAAACACAGCAAAACGCAAATACCCCATCAGGCAACCCCCCCGACCCGCGCGAACTTTATGATAGTGCTTTGGATAAATTGCGACAGGGTGCGTATGGGGATGCACAAATGCAGCTAGCCAATTTTTTGCAATTTTACCCTAAACATAGTCTTGCGGGCAATGCGCAATACTGGCTTGGTGAAACGCATTATGTCCAACGCAATTTTAAGGCCGCGGCGGCGGCTTTTTTGCGTGGCTATACAGATTATGCAGAAAGCCGCAAAGCACCCGATAGTTTATTAAAACTTGGCATGACTTTAATTATGATGGGTGAGAAAAGCACAGGCTGTGACGCATTTGCCGAATTAGCCTCCCGCTTTCCCGATGCCTCGCAACCTGTCATCCAACGTGCCGAAATTGAGCGCCAACGTGCAGATTGCCTCTAGGCAATTAACGGCGGCTGGTTTTCTAGCGCGGCTCGCGCGCCTTGTGCGACACATATCCCGCACACCACAAATACAAAGCGCGCCGTCCTCATCCGCTAATAAAAAGACAAGCAAAAAAACAAGCGAAAAGACAGATTATCATTTTGCCCTTGCTGTATCGGGCGGGGCGGACTCTTTATCTATGATGCTATTAGCGGCCAAAGCCGCCCAACAAAAGCAAACGCAAAAAAGCGGACGGCAGAATTTTAACTGCCAATTCAGCGTCTTGACGGTCGACCATAGGCTACGCAAGCAAGCCACACAAGAAGCCCGCTATGTTGCGGACTTGGCGAAACAAATGGCGCTCCCGCATCATCTATTGACTTGGCGCGGGGCCAAACCGCAAAGCGATATTCAAGCCGCCGCCCGCACCATGCGCTACCAGTTAATGAGTGATTGGTGCCTAAAACATAAAGCCGATGGCCTTGTGCTAGCCCATCATTTAGACGATCAGGCAGAGACGGTTTTATTGCGTCTTATGCGCGGGGCAGGCGTAGATGGATTGGCTGCTATGCAGGCGGTGCGTTATCAAAATGGTGTTGCTCTATTGCGTCCCTTTTTAGATGTGCCGCGGGCGGTTTTGCGTAAGACAATTCACGCGTCCCCGATTGAGCCGATTGATGACCCAAGCAATCAAAATAGACAATTTGCCCGCGTGCAAATGCGCCAACTTATGCCCGCCTTAGCTGATATTGGTATAACCGCCGCCCGCTTGGCACAGACAGCGCAAAATATGCAAACCAGCCGTCAAGCCCTTGATTTAGCGACACAGGCCGCCGCCCGCGCCCTCATAAGGATTGATGAATTTGGCATATTGTCGCTTGCCCGCGCGGGCTTTGCTGATTTACACGAGGAAATTGCTTTACGGCTTTTGCGCACGCTCCTACGCCAGCCCGAATCCTATCCGCCACGCGCCGAAAAATTGCATAGAGTGTGGCAGGATATGATAAGCAAAAAAACAGGCAGGCGCACCTTAAATGGCTATTTGCTCCATTTGCGCCGTGACCATATTATGATTAGCCGTGAATTAGCGGCGATTGAAAAAGAGCAGGGGGCTTGCTTGCAGCTTGCGCTGGGCAAAACGCTTATTTGGGATGCGCGCTATAAGGTTACATTTCATAAACAGTCGGCGCATAAACAGGCGGCGCATAAACAAGCGGGGCATAAACAAGCGGGGCATAAACAAGCAGGGCATAAACAGTCGGCGCATAAGCAGGCACGCCAAAGCCTCACAATTCGCGCTTTGCGGGCTGACGGTTTGCAGCAATTACGCGACCGCAAGATTGCCTTGCCAAAGCAACTTCCTTCTGCCGCGCTTGTAAGTCTGGTTTCGCTATGGCGGGGGCAGAAAATACTTGCTGTGCCAGCCATTCTAGCGCATAAAGGGGTAGAAGTCGCTATTTTGCCTCATTTTGTGTATAATATCGCAGCTGAAAGGCAAAATAAGGCGTAGAAATAAGGCGGAAATGAAAGATTAAATAAATGGTTTAGCCCCTAGTAATTGCCACATATAAGACTTATTTATAGGGTATAGGTTATTTATTGAAGTCACTTATAGGATGTATCAATGCAGGCTTACATAAGAAATATGGTTATTTGGGGCATTGTTGCCATAATGCTCGTCTCTTTATTCAATATGTTCGGCAATCCAGATAATGAGCCGCGCATAAGTGAAATGAGCTATTCGCAATTTCTTGCCGAAGTGGATGCGGGCAATATTGCTTCGGTGACAATTACAGAAGATGCCGTCAAAGGCCAAATGGCAAATGGGCGCAATTTTTCTACCTATGTGCCACCAAATGATACTTCGCTGATTGATCGTTTGAGCGAACATGGCGTCAATATTACGGCTAAGCCCATGAGTAAAGGGCCGGGTTGGCTTGGCGTCCTTGTTTCTTGGATTCCAATGCTCTTATTGATTGGGGTTTGGATTTTCTTCATGCGACAAATACAAAATCCCGGCGGCAAAGCAATGGGCTTTGGTCGCTCCAAAGCGAAATTATTAAATGAAGCGCAAGACCGTGTTACATTTGAAGATGTTGCAGGCATTGATGAGGCAAAGGATGATTTAACGGAAATTGTCGATTTTCTCAAAGATCCGAACCGTTTCCAAAAATTAGGCGGCCGCATTCCAAAAGGGGCTTTGCTTGTCGGCCCGCCGGGCACAGGCAAAACCTTGCTTGCCCGCGCGATTGCTGGCGAAGCCAATGTGCCATTTTTCTCCATTTCAGGTTCTGACTTTGTAGAAATGTTTGTTGGTGTTGGTGCAAGCCGCGTGCGCGATATGTTCGAGCAAGCTAAACAAAATGCCCCATGCATTATTTTTATTGATGAAATTGATGCGGTCGGCCGCCATCGAGGCGCGGGGCTTGGCGGCGGCAATGATGAACGCGAGCAAACGCTTAATCAATTACTTGTGGAAATGGACGGTTTTGAAACCAATGAAGGCATTATTTTAATTGCCGCGACAAACCGCCCTGATGTTTTAGACCCTGCGCTTTTGCGGCCGGGGCGTTTTGATAGGCAGGTTGTTGTGCCGAACCCTGACATTATTGGGCGGGAGAAAATTTTGCAAGTGCATATGAAAAAAGTCCCCTTAGCGACAGATGTAAATGTGCGGACAATCGCGCGTGGCACGCCGGGCTTTTCGGGTGCCGATTTAGCCAATCTTGTCAATGAAGCCGCCCTTTTAGCGGCGCGCCGCAATAAGCGGGTTGTCTCTAATGCGGAATTTGAGGATGCCAAAGATAAAGTTATGATGGGGGCGGAGCGGCGCTCTATGGTTATGACCGAAGATGAGAAAAAACTCACAGCCTATCACGAAGGCGGCCATGCGCTTGTTGCCCTTAACCTTGAAGCCTCTGACCCTATTCACAAGGCGACAATTATTCCACGCGGGCGCGCTTTGCTATCACGAAGGTGGCCATGCGTTGGTTGCTCTTAACCTTGAAGCCTCTGACCCTATTCACAAAGCGACAATTATTCCGCGCGGGCGCGCTTTGGGCATGGTTATGCGCTTGCCTGAACGCGACCAGCTTTCTGTCACCCGTGCCAAATTAAAAGCTGATTTAGCCGTTGCTATGGGCGGGCGGATTGCCGAAGAAGTTATTTTCGGCCATGATAAGGTTACCTCAGGGGCTTCCTCTGATATTCAAATGGCAACCTCTATGGCTAAATCTATGGTCACGCAATTTGGTATGAGCGATGAAATGGGGCCTTTGACTTATGGCGATAATGAACAGGAAATTTTTCTAGGTCACTCTGTCTCACGCCGGCAAAATATGTCTGAAGAGACACAAAGCAAAATTGATGCCGAAGTGCGTAAATTAGTTGAAGAAGGCTATAATAAGGCAGAGCAAATTATTCGCGACAAAATAGATGAATTGCATATTATTGCCAAAGGCTTGTTAGAATATGAAACGCTAACGGGTGATGAAATTGTCGATCTTTTGAAAGGCAAAAAGCCAGACCGTCTTGACCCAAAAGATGACGACCAAGATAAGGGCGAAGAGTTAGAAACGCTTACATCCGTGCCGAAAACGGGTAGCAAAAAACCACCCCCGCATCCTTCACCACAGGGAACGTGACAAAAACAGCACCCAAAATTCTCGGCATATTAAATATAACGAGCGATAGTTTTTCCGACGGTGGCAAGTTTTTAGAACCAGCGGCCGCTTTGGCGCATGCGAAAGATTTAATGGCAAGCGGTGCCGATATTTTAGATATTGGCGCGGCGGCAAGTAGCCCTGATAGCCAAACCGTGCCGGCGGAAATAGAAATTGCCCGCCTTGCTTCTGTCTTGCCAGATTTGCAAAAAATAGAGGGCGTTGCTTTATCGATTGATAGTTATTGCACGAAGACGCAAAATTGGGCTTTGGCACAGGGCGTCGATTGGCTAAATGATATTCACGGCTTTGCGGATGCAACCCTTTATGAGCGATTAGCGGATAGTGCGTGTCGCTTATGTGTTATGCATGCGATTCAATCGGCGGGGGCGGCGACTCGTATCCCCCCGCCTGCGGGGGATATATTGGCGCATGTGTTACGCTTTTTTGACCGCCGCCTCAATCTATTGGAAAAAGCAGGCATAGCCCGCGCCCGCATGGTGTTAGACCCCGGCATGGGTTTTTTTCTTGGCAACCAGCCCGCACCTTCTTTGCATATGCTAGCCCATATTGACCGATTAAAGGCGGCGTTTGGTTTGCCTGTCATGGTTTCAGTCTCCCGCAAAAGTTTTTTGCGGACGATAAGCAAGCAGCGCATAGAGGATAGTTCCTCTATCACACTTGCCGCTGAACTTTGGGCGGCAGAGCAGGGCGTTGATTATATCCGCACCCATGATGTCGCCCAATTAC
>JAPPQG010000008.1:10937-12899 GCA_028816945.1 Alphaproteobacteria bacterium | reverse complement strand
GCATTGCGGCGGGCCGTTTCACCCCTTGATTAGCCCTTAACGAGCATTTTTTTAATTTCGGCAATCGCTTTGGCGGGGGAGAGGCTTTTCGGGCAGGCTTTCGCACAATTCATAATCGTATGACAGCGATAAAGGCTAAACGGGTCATCTAAGGCGGCCAAGCGTTCTTCTGTTGCCTCATCGCGGCTGTCCGTTAGCCACCGATAGGCTTGGAGCAAAACGGCAGGGCCTAAATATTTCTCCTCATTCCACCAATAGCTAGGGCAAGAAGTCGAACAACATGCGCATAAAATACATTCATAAAGCCCGTCTAATTTTTCCCGCGCTTTTGTTGTTTGCTTCCATTCATCATTGGGGGTTTCTGTTTTGGTCTGCAACCAAGGCTGGATTGATTCATATTGTTTATAAAAATTGCTTAAATCAGGCACAAGGTCTTTGACAACGGATAAATGCGGCAGCGGGCGAATGTGAATATCGCCTTTAATTTCATCTAATCCTTTGGTGCAAGCTAATGTGTTCTGCCCGTCTATATTCATCGCACAAGAGCCACAAATGCCTTCTCGACAAGAGCGGCGAAAAGTCAGCGTTGCGTCAATTTCATTTTTTATTTTAATCAGCGCATCCAACACCATAGGGCCGCAAGATTCGGCATTGATTGTATAGCAATCCATGCGCGGGTTTTCATCGGGCGTGTCAGGGTTCCAACGATAAATATGTAAGCGGCGCGGCGCATAATCTGTGCCTTCTGCTTGTTTTTCAGGCGCATGTGTTATGCCCTTTTGGACGCGCGCATTTTGCGGTAATGCAATTTCAACCATTTATCCACTCTTTATTTATATCTAAATTTATATCTAAATATATCACACCTAAATTATCGACTCGTGATTATTTCCCAAATTTTAATGGCTCGCAAGCAAAAATAGATTCTAAACTTGCCCGCAAACGGCTAGAAAAGGCTGCAAATGTATAATGCGCCTCAAAATCAGCCCGTGCCTGTGTGATTATTTTTTCACGCAATGGCTTATCGCGCAGTTTCTCAATCGCCTCGCCAAAGGCAGGCGCATTATCGCACGGCACAAGCAAGCCATTTTCACCATCACGGATAATCATCTCACTGCCCGCTGTCGGTGTCGTTATAATCGGCACACCCGCGGCCATAGATTCAAGCAGAACAAGGCCAAAAGGCTCTTCGCGTGAGGGGACGCAAAGAATATCAATCTCATCAAAAAATTGCGCTTTATTTTCTGTCCAGCCGGGTAGGGACACGCGTTCAGCAACACCCTTTTGCACCGCCCGCTTTTCAAGGGCCGCCCGCGCCTCCCCTTCACCATAAATTGTCAGCAATGTTGATTCTTGACCTTTGCATGCAAGTAAGTCAATCAATATATCAAAGCCTTTTTTCTCAACAAAACGACCCAAACTGCCAAGCCGTAGGGGGGGGCGAAAATCCCGCTTTGTTTTTTGTGGAAGCGCGTTAAGAATACCATTTGGCACAAGCAAAACACGATTCGGCGAAGTCGCAAAACGGGGATGGGTTTTTATAATTTGCGCGCGCGCCGCATCAGTTAAGGCAATAATAAAATCTACATTTAGATCTGGTCTTACTTTATGACTATGGTCGATTAAAACAATCGGGGTTTTGCGGCTTGTCCGAATCATTTTCTTAATTGGCGACACATTATGGCATAGCACAATATCTGCCTCATCAATAAGCCGCTTAATATAATGGCGAAAAAAGGGATTAAATAGAAAGGCAAGCCGCCAAAACATACCAAGAAAGACACGGCGCACATTGTTAGGTGGCGGGGCCTGCATCGCCTGCACCCATTTATAGCCCATAGAAGTGACCTGACAGCCCAATTCAGCTAAAGATTTTTCATAAACCATCATCATATGATGAATGCCGCCCGGCCTTTTATCTGTTGAAACGCACAGCACATTATATTCTAAATCGGCGGCCAT
>JAPPQG010000008.1:0-10678 GCA_028816945.1 Alphaproteobacteria bacterium | reverse complement strand
CGGTCGGGATAATCTTCACGCGCATGGCCGCCGCGGGTTTCTTTGCGGGCGGCAGCCCCTTCCACTGTGGCAATGGCTTGCATAAGTAAATTGTCAAATTCCAATGTCTCAATTAAATCGGAATTCCAAATTAAAGAGCGGTCGAAAACGGCAATATCGGCCATATTGGCAACAATTTGTTGGATTTCTCGGCAACCTTGTTCTAGCACTTCGCCTGTGCGGAAGACGGCGCAATTTTCCTGCATGGTCTTTTGCATAGCAAGCCGCAAATTAGCGGTTGGCGTTTGCCCTGCGGCATGGCGGAAATGGTCGAGCCGTGCAATGGCCGCCTCACCCTCATTTTGTGCGAATGGATGCGGCGTTTGTTGGGGTGCAACCAGTTCAGCCGCCCTTTGCGCCGCGGCACGACCAAAGACAACAAGGTCAATCAGTGAATTAGAGCCAAGCCGATTCGCCCCATGCACAGACACACAAGCCGCCTCACCAATTGCCATAAGCCCCGTCACAATGCGCTCTTCGTCCTCAGTGGATGGATTTAACACTTCGCCCAGATAATTGGTTGGAATGCCGCCCATATTATAATGCACAGTTGGCAAAACAGGTATCGGCTCTTTGGTCACATCTACACCTGCAAAAATGCGCGCGCTTTCAGAAATACCCGGCAGTCGTTCAGCCAACACAGACGGATCTAAATGGTCTAAATGGAGATAAATATGATCTTTATTAGCACCAACGCCCCGCCCTTCGCGAATCTCAATCGTCATAGAACGCGATACAACATCACGGGAAGCTAAATCTTTGGCAGCCGGCGCATAGCGTTCCATAAAACGCTCACCTTCTGCATTGACTAAAATACCACCTTCGCCGCGCGCCCCTTCGGTAATCAAACAGCCCGCCCCATAAATGCCTGTTGGGTGGAATTGAACAAATTCCATATCCTGCAAAGGCAAGCCCGCCCGCAACACCATAGCCGAGCCATCGCCCGTGCAAGAATGCGCCGAAGTGGCAGAAAAATAAGCACGCCCATAACCGCCTGTGGCAAGAATTGTTTGGTGTGCGCGAAAACGGTGGAGCGTGCCATCAGCCATGCATAAAGCCACCACCCCCACACATGCGCCCTCATCATTCATCAATAAATCAAGGGCGAAATATTCAATAAAAAATGCCGTATCATAACGCAAAGATTGGCCGTAAAGTGTGTGTAAAATCGCATGACCTGTGCGGTCAGCGGCGGCACATGTGCGTTGGGCGATACCTTCGCCAAAATTTGTTGTCATCCCGCCAAAAGGGCGTTGATAAATTTTCCCCTCGTCAGTGCGCGAAAATGGCACGCCAAAATGTTCTAATTCATAGACGGCTTGTGGCGCATGGCGGCACAGATATTCAATCGCATCTTGGTCGCCCAACCAATCCGCCCCTTTGACCGTATCATACATATGCCAACGCCAATCATCTTCGCCCATATTGCCAAGCGCGGCTGAAATCCCGCCCTGTGCGGCAACTGTATGGCTACGGGTTGGGAAAAGTTTAGAAATACAGGCTGTTTTTAGCCCCGCTTGTGCCGTGCCAAGTGCTGCCCGCAAGCCTGAACCCCCCGCCCCAATAACGACAACATCAAAATAATGATCGGTAAATTCATAAGCAGGCATGGGGATTATCTCTCTTATAAAAGCAATATGATAAAGGTAATATAGATAAAGGAAATATAATAAAGGCAATTAGGTTAAAGTGAGTTTCACAAGTGCTAAAATACAGACCACAGCAACAAATAGGGTAAAAATAAGATTTAATAAATAGGCAAATTTATGGAAGGCTTTATGATGGATATAATCATCAATAACATTTTCCATCCCCAAACGCATATGCCATAGGGCAGACAGAATGAAAACAAGCATTATAAGGGCAATTAGCGGGTGGCCAAAATAGGCAATAATGGTCGCATGGTCAGCCCCTCTATGTATCAATAAAGAGGCAATGAAAAAAACGACAAGCGGGATATTGGCAAGCCCTGTCACCCTTTGCCAGATAAAATGACGGCTTGCTTGCCCGATAGGTTTTTGTGGCTTTTGTTTTTTATGATTATCTATCATCGTTAAGACCCACGCATCATTGCCAAATAGCAAACACATGCCGTCAGCACGAACGGCATAAAGACAGAAAACCATGCCAGCCATTCTACATGGCGTAGCTTAAATCCATAGCCCATATCCCAAATAAAATGGCGAATGCCCCCACACATATGATGAAATAAAGCCCACACATAGAGCAATAAAATGACAACACCATACCAACTATGCGCAAGCATTTGGGCGCGCACATAATGTGTTTCCCCCAAAGCGACGGCCACCAGCCAAGCAACAAATAAAAGCGTGCCAGCATAAAGGGCTAAACCCGTTGCACGGTGCAAAATTGACAAAGCCATTGTTAAAGTCCAACGGTAAATTTGGATATGCGGGGAAAGCGGGCGCTGGGATGCGTCCATTATATGCGCTGTCTGCTTTGCTTGTCGGTCATGTGCCATGATATATCCCCATATGCCCTATTCTATATGCCCTATTTATATGTCCTTACCTATTATTGACCGCATTATAGCCGCATGGGGCGGGCCTTGTCATCCCTCATTTCCTAAATAGCGAAATTTATTGACCGCATTGATAGGGGGTAGATGAGGCCCCAATATATTGCCAAAGTTCGGGGATAGTCAGCCAAAGCACGCGGCTAGCATGAAAGGCACGAGACCTAATTTATAGCTATATGGATTATGCAGTTAGAAATGTTTGCATAATTTTATTAAACCGCTCGGGATATTCCCAAAACATCATATGGTTGCCAAAAACTTCAATTTGCGCTTTGGGTAGATGTTTTTTAAGATAAGGCACGGCAATCTCAGACCAATGTTCGGCAATAAAAAAGAGGTTCGCCCGCTCTTTATCTATTTTTTTAGCAAGCTCTAAATAATTGCTAAATACGCCTGAGACAAATAAATCTCTCACAATGGGTAGGGGGGTTTGCAAGGGGGCAGCTAAAAAATGCGCCGCTTCTTGGGGTTGCAATTCGCGTTGGAGCATAATTTCTTGTGTATAATTGCTGATAAAGGATTTGTAATTCTCAAAATCAAGTAATTGGTGATAAAGAGTGGCAATTTCATCTAATGGGGCTTCCACCCAATCGCCCTGTGCTTCGCCTATTGATAAAATTTTGGGCGGGCAGTCAATACAAATAAATTTTTTCACCCTATCCAATCCCGCACAAGCGACATAGCTCCAAGCAGAAAGCGCACCGAATGACCAACCTACAAGATTTATATTTTGCAGCTCTAATTTTGTAAAAAGCCTGTCTAAATCACGGCCATGTTGGGGATAATTATTGCCTTCTAAAATATGCGGCGAGCGGCCATGACTGCGCGGCTCAACCAAAAGAACACGATTTTTTTGTGCCAATGGGGCAATTTGATGTTCAAAAACATCACTCGAAAATGCAAATCCGCTAATAAAAACAATCGGCTCACCCGCACCACAATCAATAACTGAAAGGGCGACCCCATCCCCAATATCTAAAATCTGTGCATTTTCCATAATATTTATCCATTATGAGTGCGTGCGACAATAAGCCCCGTTATGATTGGTAACTAAAACCAGCGCAAATTTAATAAGCAGGGAATGAATAGCCATATATTATTGAGTCGGCTAGAAATGACCTCTTAACCCGACACCGATTGTGCGGGGTCGATTGCGCACAACACGGGGACGGCCTGTGGCTTCGGCCGCTAATGTTCTATTATCGGCAAAAACAGCATCTTCATCCAATGCATTATCTATAAAAGCATAAAATTCATAATCTGAACTTCGAACACCAGCACGCAGATTAAGAATTTCATAAGCTGGGCGCATGCGGGGATTTTCTAGATCAACAACACGGCTAATGCTTTCATCAACATAAGAAAAATCAGCCCTTGCAAAACCATTATAATTTGCTGATACATCAAATTCATAATCAGCAGTAAATGAATAGGTCCATTCTGGTATTTGCTGTAATTTATCACCGCTTTTGAAAAGCTGTGCAACATCTTCGGTAAATTCAGCATCCGTATAACCAGCCGCTAATTGAATGAATAAATTATCGGTCAGCAAGAAACTTGCTTCAATCTCAAAGCCTTCACTTTGCGCTTCACCCGCATTGGTTGTGAAAGGAAAACCGCATCGGAGTAAAATAACTTGCTGAATATCGTCAAAATCAACACGGAAAATAGCGCCATTCAAAACAACGCGGCCATCGGCCCATGTGCTTTTTGCTCCTAATTCATAACTCCATAAATCATCTGAATCATAAGACCCCGCATCATCAACTGAAAAGCCCAAGCGGGCGGCTTGCGCAGGGCAATCTAAGGCGGCAGGCAGACCGCCACTTGCGCCACCAATTCTGAACCCTTGCGCCGCTGAAGTATAAAAATATAAATCTTCATTTGCTTGATATTCAAGCAGGGCTTTTAGATTAACCCCATCTTCAGCCTGTGTGCGCACACCTGTTGTCGACGGCCCACCATTGGCAAATCCATCACGTGTATCGTTAAATGAGGTTTCTGTATCATAATAACGCGCGCCAAGTGTAGCCGTGAATTGGTCGGTAATATCATAAGAAACTTCAGCATAAGCCCCTAATTCTTCGACATCAGATGGCCGAAATGAGGTAAATATTAAATCATTAGGGGGTACTGAACCGGCAGGGAAATTAAATGCTGCTTCGATAAATTGTGAGAGGAAAACGCCCGCCCCGCGTGCATAATTAGGGGGATAGAAATCCTCATCATCGCCTGTGTCTTGATAGAAAAGCCCTGTTGTGACTTGGAATGGACTTTCAAAATTAGAGACAAAGCGCAATTCTTCGACGAAGGTTGTAAAATTGAGCCGTTGGTAAATGGGCGCTGACGCGGCTGTGCGTGTAAGGCCTATTGTTCGCTGAGGGTCTAATGTTCGCTCAGGCAAAGTAAAGGAGACAAATGCACTTGAATCTTCGCCTTCTTCTGTTTTGCGCCTAAAATAGCCCGTTGAAGAACTAAACCTGCCAATGTCCGTTTCATAATTGAGGGTGAGACTGGTTTGGAACCATTCATCTTCACCTGTTTCGGCAATGTTGAAAAGCCGCTCTTGTGTGAAATCATCAGCTTTTAGAACAATTTGTCTAGGCGGATTATCCGCATCATAGGTAAAATCTGCTAATGGGAAGCCGTCAAGTTTTGTCCTCTGCATAAGGAATTTAACAAGCACTTCTAAATTATCGCTTGCCTCTAACCGCATAGCTAGCTGCGCGCCAAAGGTCGTTTTATCATCGACATTTTCAAAAAATAAAGGCCCATTATCACCACTAATCGCGCCCGGCGCGCCAACCATGCCCGATACACCCGGGGCCGTTAAGGCCGGCCCGACAATTTTATCAAAAATCCCTTCATCATATTTTTGATAGCCCGTAAAACGAATAGCGAATTTTTCCGATAGGGGGATATTGACAGCCCCATCAACAACATAATTTAGCCCGCCTTCATCTGTATTGGAGAGGCCAAAATGCACGCGGCCTGAAACTTCATCGAATTCTGGTTGTTTTGTAACAATCCGCACAGTCCCGCCAAGACCACGCGCTCCATAAAGCGTGCCTTGCGGCCCGCGCAAAACCTCAACACGCTCAACATCTAGCACAAGCGGGTCGATTGATTCGTCAATCGGCACATCATCAATATAAAAACCAGTTGTATTTAACCCTTCAATCCCGCGAATAGAAATTGTGCGATTGGCTAAAATACCATCATCGGTTGCGCCAAAAGCAAGATTTGGCACAGTCAAAGCATAATCTTCAAAATCCACTGCCCCGCGCGCTTGCAAATCCTCGCCTGAAATGGCTGAAATACTCAAACCAACAGATTGAATTGATTCGGCGCGCTTTGTTGCTGTCACAACAATGGCATCAATAACAGCCTCATCAGACGGCTCCGTTTGCGCCTGCACAATTTGCATACTCACACATTGCTGGAACACAAAAGCAAAAAGTGTAAAAGCCAAACAAGTCTTTACAGACTGGATATAAGACTCTTTCTTGTTATTTAAGTTACGCTCTTTTACATTCATTCTCATTTTAGCATAAGCCATTGCAGTAACCTCCAATTATCTATCCGCCATTGGGCGGCAAATTATTGCCTCTTTAATTTAGACAGACAAATCATCTAGCAGACTATTTGCCGTCACTATTAAGGCAGGTTAGAGGAGGTTTAAGCTAATCAGCAGGTGGAATATATCAGGGGAAACCCTTAATTATTAAAAAATATTTACAAAAACATTATATTGATAGTTAATTTTTATATAGATCTATTACATATAGCCCTATTACATAATGCTATTACATAATGCGATACACAGACACATCACATAGTGCTGTTACATAAGCCTATTACATAAGCCTATTACATAAGCTTATCACATAGGTAAAATATCCGCCAAAGCGCGGGCAAGCATAACTCGATTGCGTGTATGGGTTTGCTGGTAAATGCTGGTAAGATGGCATTCTACTGTTTTTACCTTAATGCCTAATTGGGCGGCAATTTCATGATTGCGTAAGCCCATTATAATATATTTTGCAATATCCATTTGCCGTTTGGTTAAAGACAGATTTGATTGCACTTGGCTTTTAGCGCGTTGCATTTGCCGACTTTCCAAAGCCAATATCAAATAAGGGGCAAGTAATTGTGCTAGTAAATGACTATCTCGATTATAGGGTGTTTTGTTAAAAGGGCGTTGGAAACCGAACAGCCCCATTAAACCATTATTATTGCCGAGTGTAAAAATAATGCTTGTATGAATATTTTGTGGGCGTAGAAAATCTTTGTAATATTCCGAATTTTGATATTCATCTAAATCTTCAATGGCATGCAGGGTGGAAATTGAACTAAAAAAAGATTTATGCGGGCGTTTGAATAAATAATTCAAAAGCGGGTCTTGCTCGTGATAATATTCTTTATAATAATTCGCATATTCAGGGTCTATATCGACACAATAATTATCACCAAAGGTGACCGCAGCGGGCAAGCCGCTTATATTATAAAAAACACCACCATCTGTATCTAACAAAGCTTGGATTTGGCGCAAAATAAGCCGCTCAAAATCATCATCGGCATAAGCTTCACAAGCCAAAGAACCGATAGAGGCGATTTTTTCTATCTGCGTAGAATTAATCATATTCTCACACCTTCACTCTTACATTATCGCTGTTTTTATATTGGGTCAATTATTTTGTAACATAATATGCAAATAAAGTTTTAATAAAAACAATAAAGTATAAGAATAAGGGTTTTCCCTGAATTCTGTGGGATAAAATTGGTGCAAATATGGGGCAAATCGATTGATGAAATTAGAATGTTTACACTTGCGCCCAATTTAAGATTTTCTGAAAATGCTTGCCCTGTCGGGCGTGCTTTTATTGATACGCCGGGCTTTTCATATGCTGATTGGTTACAAAAATCGCATCGTAAAAAAGATAAAATTGGCGACCTTGCGGCCAATGTAGCAGTGATTGGGGCGGGGGCGGCGGGCTGTTGTGCGGCTTATGAATTACAAAAAAGCGGCGCACAGGTGACACTTTTTTCTGCCCCAGAAGGCCATTATGGCGGGCGGTGTTATAGCAGTTTTTTCAAAAATGCTGACGGCTCTATATCAAAAGATATTGCCGAATTGGGGGCGATGCGTTTTCCGCCTAGCCAAGAATTATTATTTTATTATCTCAATCGATTCGCTATTTACGCATATGATATTTTCCCTGACCCGGGCATTGTGCCAAGTTTTATTTCTTATAAAGGCAAGGGGCAAATATGGCAGGACATAAACACGCCGCCAGCTGGCTTTGAAAATGTTTATAAGGGCATGCATGATTTTCTCACTTATGGCATTTATGACTTAAACGGCAAGCAAATTGCTGCCTCAGCACAAAGCCTATCGGCTAAATTGCAACATTCAGCCCAAGATGAAACCATATTAGATGAAGTGACGCGCCAATGGCAGACTTATCTATATTTATTCGAAGCAGATAATTTTTATTCGGGTCTGTATAAAATTTTTGGCAAAGGGCGCAAAACATATAGCACACGCCATAATGTTAGATGGAATCAGTTTGATTTTACAAAATTTGGCACATTAGGCATTGGCTCAGGCGGGTTTGCGCCGCTTTATGATGTTAGTTTTTTATATATTTACCGCATATTGATAAATGAATTAGAAAATAATCAATTATTTATCCCCGCCGGCATTTCTACTTTATTCGACCATTTTATAAATAATTTCAAAAAAATGGGCGGGGATTTCCAAGCCCGTATCATTAGACATATTAAATGTTGTAAAAACACAGACAAATCACAAGCAACGCAAAATGGTAAAATTACCCTTCAATTTGACACAGATGAGAGGCAGGATTTTGATTATGTTATTGTCGCCATGACAAGCCGTGCTATGGAATTGGGGCTAGAACTTACCGATTTTACCCTGCCCGACCCAGAGCAAAAAGCCGCCCTCGAACACGATATAGCCGAAGCGCTCAATCGCACACATGTTATTCCCGCAAATAAATTTTTCATTCGCACCAAAAAATTTTGGCAAGATAAAAAATATCCCCGCACAATTTTATCGGATACAAAATTACCGCAATTATACACATTAGATTATGGTGAGGCAGAAAGTGGCGTTGTTTTAGGCCAATATAATTGGGAGGATGATTCGCTGAAAATGGCGAGTTTTAATACAGCGGAAAAATATTTGGATTTGGTGAAAGCAGAAATTGCTAAAATCACCCACAATACGGATTTTGCTGACTTTGCCGACCATATAGAACCCTATACGGGCGATATGGCCCGCGATACAAGGTTAATAGATTGGCTCACACAGGAGCATTATTATGGCGCATTTGCTTTGGCGCGGTCTGGGCAAGATTATTTTATAGATAAAATGTTTCGCGATTTTGCCAAAGCAAAAGAAAAAAAACATAATAGGGATAGTGGCGTTTATATTGCTGGCGATTGCACTTCTTGGAATGGGGGTTGGCTTGAAGGGGCGTTGCAAACGGGCTTAAATGCGGCCGCCGCTATTATCACAAGTGCTGGGGGGCGATTAACATGTGCCGATAATAATCCCATGACAAAAGTCACACCTGCCCGCTTTAATTATACAGCCGATAATGGCGAATGAGTTAATAACGCGTTATAACGAGTTATAACGAGTTATAATAGCGCAAGACGCCTGCTAGGAGGTGGGAGGCGGCGGAATTGTTCCTAAAATATTTATCAGGCCTGCCCCTATTTGCAGTAATTGCCTATCCTTATGGGCGGGCGCAACTAATTCGACGCCTATCGGCAGGCCTTGTGCCGATAAGCCCGCGGGTAGTGTCAAGGCGGGATAGCCCGCATTACTGGTTGGGTCTGTATTGCGAATAAAACTATTAAATGTCGGCACTTGTTCGCCACACAAAGAGACGGTTTCATCTTCGCCAATCGCGCAAGCAGGTAAAGGCGTTGTCATAACCAACATAGCATCTAGCTCATGCGTGTCAAAATAAGCGCGGTAAGTTTCTTGCAAAGCGGGGCGGTGTTGCTCGATAGCGGCTTGATAGGCGGCTTGTGGCATAGATCCTTCGCCCATAAGCGATTGTAGAATGGCTTTTACATCAGGGCTTGCAATTTGTGCAATCAATCCATCTAAATCAGCCTGTCCGCGGGCGGCCAAATAAGCGGGTAAATCCTGCATCACTTCATAAAGCACAATAGGAAAACTAACCGCTTCATTGAGCTGGGCGACATTGTCAAGCTCGGCCGCAACTAATGTAATTTGCGCGTCCGCAAGGCGGGCTTTAACTTGTTCGAAACAGGCAGCGACCTGTTCGTCCAAAATATCGTGAAAATAAGCTTGCGGCACACCTAAACGAAGTTTGTCGGGACTTTTTACCTCTGCTTCATCCGCCTCTTGCGCGCCCGCTAACACTTCATCAAAGCGGGCAAGCAGTTCAATTTGTTTTGCCATAAGGCCGATTGTATCGCGCGTATGGGAGAGCGGTAACACGCCTCGATTATCATAACGGCCCATTGTAGGCCGAAAGCCGATAATGCCACACAGCGCAGCTGGAATACGAATTGAGCCGCCCGTATCTGTGCCAAGTCCAATCTCAGTAAGCCCCGCGGCAATGGCCGCCGCTGTGCCACCAGTACTGCCGCCGGCTATTTTATCCAACTGATAGGGGTTGCGCACAGGCCCGAACGCGGCATTATTTGATGTAATGCCAAAGGCTAATTCATGCATATTGGTTTTGCCTGCTAAAAGCGCGCCTTTTTCCAAGAGCCTATCAATGGCGGGGGCATTTTGGGCGGGCGTTTTGCCTTTGAGGGCGGGCGTGCCAGCTGAGCTTGGCATAGACTTTGTGTCTATATTATCTTTAACAACAAAAGGAATCCCATAAAGGGGAAGGGCCGCTTTTTCTGCATCGGAAAGAGCCGCTAATTTGGCTGCTTCTGCCTGCAAATAGGCGGCGTCAAAATGCGTAAAAGCATTCAAATTTAGCATTGTTTGATAGCGTGCAATAAGCGCATCAATCTGTGCCACTAATTTATCATGTTTATTATGGTCGTGCATTTTGCCCCTATTTATAATTACAGCTTATA
>JAPPQG010000084.1 GCA_028816945.1 Alphaproteobacteria bacterium | reverse complement strand
TTCATTTTTGAGGGCATCATTGATTGTCAATTTGCCTGTGCGGCGGCGCGGCTCACTGCGTTTAGTGGGGGCAAGTTTGCGCGGTGCTTCCTGCTTTTCTTCTTTGGCTTTGCGCCCTGTTGGCTGTGGTTGGCTTGGCGGGGCGGGTTGCAAGGGCGTAAAATCGGCAGACTTCACAGATTTTGCTTTGCGCGAGACTATATCATCTGCTTGGGTTTTTTCGGCTTTAACGGATTTATCTTCGGCAGATTTATATTGGGCTGCTTGGGCGGCCTGTGCTTCTTTTTGTTGGCGTTCTATTTCTTCTTGCTGGGCTATTTCAGCGGCGCGTGCTTTGGCTTCTGTGACAGCGGCCATACGCGCTTCTTGTTCGCTTTGGCTGAGACTATCAAAATTATTTTTTTTATCACTATCCGCATTTTCTGTAATGGGTGGGGTTTCACTTTCAGCTGGTTTTTGTGTTGATTGGTCGGGATTGATTATGCGTTTGCGTCTTTTTTCCACCAACACAGACTTAAAGCGGCCGTGCGAGAAACTCTGCCGCACTTGCCCTGACTCGACCGTGCGCTTCAAACTAAGCGTTTTGCCGCGCCTTGCGGCGGGTTTTGCCGTAGGCTTTTCAGTTTTTTCTTGCTCACTCATGCGGCCCCTCTTTTTGTGCTTGCGCGTTTGCGTCTGTTTGCGCGCTTGTTTGTGTTTGCGCGCTGGCCCCTATTTGCCCGTCTGCGCCTGTTTGCCCTTCTGCGCCTGCCTCTGCTTGCGCTTCTGTCCCTGCCTCTGCGCCTGCTTCTGCGCCTGCTTCGGCTTGCGCTTCGGCTGCGGCTTGTGCTTCTTTTTCGGCTTGTGCGGCAGCTAAATCTTCCTCTGTAATCCAGCCCATTTTTATCCGTGCGCTCATAATCATAGCGGCGACATCTTCGGGTGATATATTAAACCCTTCAAAGACGCCCGGGTGGCGCACCCGTTGGCGGTCAACCGTCTCTACATAGCCTATCAAATCATCCAATTCACAATCGGCAAAATTTTCCATTGTCAAAATATTATTTTTGCCAAGTGTCACCAACATAGATTGTGTCATGCCGTCAATCTCTAATAATTCATCGACAACGCCCAATTTTTTACGCTCTTCATCAAAGGCGGCATTTTGGCGGTCAATCGCTTCTAAGGCGCGCTGTTGCAATTCTTCGGCCGTTTCCTCATCAAAGCCTTCTATATTGACAATTTCCTCCAATGGCACATAGGCGACTTCTTCGATTGTTGCAAAGCCTTCTGAGGCAAGCAGTTGCGCTATCATTTCATCGACATCTAAAGCTTCCATAAATAGTTTCGTGCGCTCGACAAATTCCGCCTGCCGGCGTTCTGACTCTTCGGCTTCGGTTAAAATATCAATCTCCCAACCTGTTAATTGTGAGGCAAGGCGCACATTTTGCCCGCGCCGCCCAATCGCAAGGCTGAGCTGGTTATCTGGCACACAAACTTCAATGCGTTTTGTGTCCTCATCTAGCACAACTTTTGTGACTTCAGCAGGAGCAAGCGCATTGACAATAAAGCCCGCCGCATCTTGTGACCATGGGATAATATCAACCTTTTCGCCCTGCAATTCATTGACGACTGCCTGCACACGACTGCCACGCATACCCACACATGCGCCCACAGGATCGATGCTTGTATCATTGGAAATAACAGCAATTTTGGCGCGGCTACCCGGGTCGCGCGCAACCGCGCGAATTTCAATCACCCCATCATAAACTTCTGGCACTTCTTGGGCAAAAAGTTTCGCCATAAAAATAGGATCTGTGCGGGATAGGATAATTTGCGGCGCGCGTGGCTCACGGCGCACATCTTTAATATAGGCACGAATGCGGTCATTTGGTCTAAAAACCTCACGCGGGATAAGATTATCGCGCCTTAACATAGCCTCACCGCGCCCTAAATCAACCACCACATTGCCATATTCAACCCGTTTGACAATGCCTGAAATAACTTCCCCGACACGGTCTTTATATTCTTCATATTGGCGTTCGCGTTCAGCATCGCGCACGCGTTGGATGATAACTTGTTTAGCCGATTGGGTGGCAATGCGCCCAAATTCGACAGGCGGTAAAGCTTCGCTTAATTCCTCGCCAATTTCCGCATCAGGCTTAATGCGGCGTGCCTCTTCTAATGTCAATTCCGTATTTTCATTCTCAACATTTTCAACCACCAACATAACACGGCGTAAATTTGTATCACCCGTTTGCGGGTCAATATCGGCGCGAATATCGCTCTCACTGCCATAACGCGCTTTTGCCGCTTTTTGAATCGCATCAGCCATTGCATCTAACACAATGGCTGGCTCAATGCTTTTTTCGCGCGCAACCGCATCAGCAATTTGCAACAATTCCAACTTATTTGCACTAATACCCGTATTCATATTTTTCTCCATCAATTAGAATCAACAACTAATTGCGCTTCGGCAATATCTGCCAATGCAAAACTTACAATTTGTGGCTTATCAGAATCTTCCCATATCACTTCTAATAAAGCCGCCCCATTTGCGCTATCACCTGCAAATCCTTGCAAACGCCCTTGAAAATGTTTGCGCCCGCGTAGGGGTTGGGTGAGTTTAATGCGGGCTTTTTGGCCGGCGCAAAAGGTAAAATCCTTTGGACGACATAGCGGGCGGGCAAGGCCGGGGGATGATATTTCCAACTGGTAAGCACCTTCAATCACATTTTCAGCATCAAGCACAGATGATAATTTGCGGCTTATCTGCGCGCAATCTTCCACCGTCATGCGACCGTCTGGCCGATGGGCCATAAGTTGCAAAGTTTTACTGCCCTTTTTTCCTGTCATGCGGATGCGGAGCAATTCATAGCCCATATCGGCGATAATGGGGGCAAGCAAAGGCAAGAGGGGCTGTGCCGCCCCGGGGGCGACAAGATGGGTATAACCAGCATATTCCATATCTATCATTTCACTATATAGTCCGTTTAATTATATAGTCCGTTTAATTGGCACATATCACCATTTCATTTAGGGCGTTTTGTTAAATTATAGCCTATCAATTTATTTCAACCACCTAAAATAGGGGATATACGGGGCATTAAAAAAAGCGGGGGCAATCAGCCGTCCCACTTCTATAAAGAGTCCGTAATGTGATAATAGCCAAAAAGGGGAAAAGGGCAAGCTTTATTTGACAATTTTAGCAGTTTTCCCAAAACACAGTCTTGGCCGCAAAATGTCGCTTTTTATTTGTTTTATTTATGTTCTCTTTATATTCTATATTTATTCTAAATTGTGGAAAATTCACCGAAAAATAAAGAGGATTTTAACATTTCTTTGCTTTAATAAAGCCAATTAGCCTGGTTAAGAACATTAGATTACTATTACTATTAATATTGTGATATGGAATTGCGAATCCGCACACAATTAAATAGATTTCTCGATAATAAAGCCAGTTTTCGGCTATGGATGCGCTATTTTATAATAGTTGCCACTAGGGTGTTATGTAAAACTGCCTAGCAAAGCGTCCAAAATAAAATTTAAGTTGATTTGACAGTTTGAATATACTAATAAAACCTGAATATATTAACAAAATGTAAGGCTAGTATATATTGGGAGTAGGAAGGCGTTAGAAAAACGTCCAAAAATTATTAATAATCAGTGAACATGAGGGAGACAGTAATTATGCGCGAAAACGCAAATTACATATGGGGTAAAGTTCATGGAACATAAAATTTGATAGTGTAAATGGTGTGGAGAATATACATAAAGAAAACACATATTAAGTGTTGATTAAGTTTTGATTAAGTATTGATTAAGTTTTGATTAAGTTTTGACATTAAACGAAGCAAACTAAATGAAGCTAAACGCACAGAGGATGTTGTAGAGAGTATATATAATGGCTGCGCCAATATTAAATAGACCGCCATCTATCACGTTTGCCGATACGGCGGCAGCGGATGATTTTGCTGATGTAACAGGCCGGTTTACGGCGAGCGATACCGACGGTAACGCGATAACATATAGTGTCACGCTGCCTGCTGTAAATACGTTGGCGGATAGCACTGAAATTGTCGCCACGGATGAAAACGGCGCAGATATTTATTCCACACATCGTATAGATGCCACTTATGGCACACTCTATTATAATAGCAATACAGGCTACTATAAATATGTGCCTGATGATGCCAAAGTTAATGCAATCTCTGGCGTGCATCTTTTCGGATCTTTTATAAGAGCAACCCCGTTTCAGCAGTTTTCGGTCATCGCGACCGATAGTAACGGAGAACGCAGCAACACGCAAGCGCTTATTGTCAATCACCATGGGGCAGATGATACACTTGTTCTAGCGCCCATTGCCGAGCAGACAATTGCCGACACAGCTGCAATGGATGATTTTGCTGATATAACAGGCTATTTTGTAGCCACTGATGCTGACACAGCGGACAATCCTAACCCCGTATATAGAGTTGCAGGTGCGACAGAGGATACAAGCCAGAGCGGTTTCACACATAGTTTGCGAACCTATTATTATGGTGAATTATATTATAATAGCGGCACAGGGGAATATAAATATGTGCCGAATGATGCTAGAATTAACGCGCTTGGGGCTGGTTCTAATACAACAACAAGATTCTCCGTGACAGCAAGAGAGGGCACATACACCGCCCCTGGTCAAACACTCACAATTACGATTAGAGGCGCAAAAGAAGCACCCATTCTAACACCCATTGGCGAGCGGACAATTGCCGATACAATTGCGGTAGATGATTTTGCTGATCTAACAGGCAGTTTTACAATTACTGATAGCAGAAGTGGGATAATATATAGTGTCACAGGGGCGGCCGAGCTTGTTGGCAATCCTGACTTCACCCATAGTAAAGCAGGCAGTTATGGCACACTCTTTTATGATAAAAACACAGGCGCTTATAAATATGTGCCGAATGATGCCGCCATTAACGCCCTTGCAACGGGGGAGAGG
>JAPPQG010000130.1 GCA_028816945.1 Alphaproteobacteria bacterium | reverse complement strand
CCGCAGATTAAACACAACATTGGTCGCAAAGACCCTTACTCCGACACAAATATTATATTATATTGCCTCCATGCGCAAGTAAGCCCATTAAGCCCTGCTTAACGATTGCGCTTTGATTTGCGCCATTTAATTCTGCAAAGTGCCAAATATATAAGTGAATAGATAGTGACACAAAAAGCCCCTCAATTTCTTGAGGGGCTTTCCGTTTCGGGCAGAAGACAGAATTATCTTCTTCTAGCCGTTGTTCTGCGTTTCACAGGCCGCTTACGAGCGGTTGTTTTACGTTTCACAGGCCGCTTTTTAGCTGCTGTTTTACGCCTTACTGGCCGCTTTTTAGCGGTTGTCTTGCGTTTAACAGGCCGCTTACGGGCGGTTGTTTTACGTTTCACAGTCCGCTTTTTAGCGGTTGTTTTACGCTTAACAGGCCGCTTGCGAGCGGTTGTCTTGCGCTTTACAGTCCGCTTCTTAGCGGTTGTCTTACGCTTAACAGGCCGCTTACGGGCGGTTGTTTTGCGCTTTACAGTCCGCTTTTTAGCGGTTGTTTTACGCTTAACAGGCCGCTTACGGGCGGTTGTCTTACGTTTCACAGTCCGCTTTTTAGCGGTTGTTTTACGCTTCACAGGACGCTTACGAGCGGTTGTCTTACGTTTTACAGTCCGCTTTTTAGCGGTTGTTTTGCGTTTCACAGGCCGCTTGCGCGCTGTTGTTTTACGCTTCACGGGACGCTTCTTAGCTGCCGTTTTGCGTTTTACGGGTCGCTTCCTTGCGACTGTTTTGCGTTTAACAGGCCGCTTCTTAGCTGCCGTCTTACGCTTTGGTTGTCTTACTGCCATGTTCTTTCTCCAAAGAATATCTGCCGTCACAATTAACGGCTTTCGTTAACAATAATTAAGAATACAAATCAAATAGAATTAGGGCGTATTAAAACAACATAATCGCTACTGATTCGATATTCGCCTATATTGTTAGGTAGCATTACAAAAAAATGCAACATAAAAATAATTATTTTTTTACATAAGGATTCTTATTTTTGCGAATAAAAAAGCGAATTGGAACGCCGGGAAGGTCAAAATATGTTCGCAAAGAATTTGTAAGATAGCGAATATAGTTTGTTGGCACAGCATGCGCGCGACTAGAAAAGGCAACAAAGACAGGCGGGCGCGTTTTCGCTTGTGTGATATAACGCAGACGCACAACGCGCCCTTTATCGGTTGGCGGCGGGTGTGCTGCAACGGTTTCAGCAAGCCATTTATTAAGCTGTGCCGTGCTGACCCGCCTGCTCCAAACCCTTTGCTGCTGGGCGATTGCGGGCA
Source organism: Alphaproteobacteria bacterium (assembly GCA_028816945.1). Taxonomy (GTDB): domain Bacteria; phylum Pseudomonadota; class Alphaproteobacteria; order RS24; family RS24; genus JAPPQG01. The sequence goes on along the minus strand of JAPPQG010000130.1, from coordinate 3,692 downwards.
TGAGCTGGGCCACACCCTGCCCTGTTTTTGCTGACAAAGTTATAACTGGCACGCCTTTCAAATGCGATAAAACTGTTTCTAATTTATCACGCATAATGGCGCGCACATGCTCGCGTTCAATCGGCAAATCCCATTTATTTATCGCGATAACTAATGCGCGGCCCTCGCGTTCGACTAAATCAGCAAGCTGAATATCTTGTTTATCGAATGGTGTTGTCGCATCTATAAGCAGCACAACCACTTCTGCAAAACATACGGCACGTAACCCATCTGCAACAGATAATTTCTCCAATTTTTCCCTAATCCCGGCTTTTTTGCGCATACCGGCCGTATCCCATAACTCTATACATCGAATCACTTTGTCATTATTTTTGGCATTTTTTGCGCTTTTATTGTTTTTTACACCTTTATTATTATTTTTTGTCTCTTTATTTATATCATGTGACTCATCAGACGGTTGCCATAAGACACGAATCGAATCACGCGTAATGCCTGCTTCTGGTCCTGTAAGCAGGCGTTCTTCACCAAGCAAATAATTTATCAAAGTCGATTTACCTGTATTTGGTCGCCCTAAAATAGCAACCCGCATGGGCTTATCCATATCATCTGCTTCATTGGCTTCATCGGTTTCATTGACTTCATCGATGGCTTTATTGGTTTCTATTTTTTCATTTTCTGCTGAATGTGTGGGTGGCATGATGGCAGCGCGTAAAATATCATAAAGCGCGCCCATGCCGTGTCCGTGTTCGGCAGATAGGGCAATCGGCTCGCCCAAGCCCAATTCATAGGCTTCCAAATAGCCTGCTTCGCCGGCTTGGCTTTCATATTTATTTGCTGCAAGTATAATTTTTTGCGGGCGTTTGCGGATGAGCGCGGCAAAATGCTTATCTTCTGGCAATATGCCAGCGCGCGCATCGGTGAGGAGCAAAATCATATCGGCCGTTTGCATAGCGGCTTGTGTCTGTGCATGCATACGGGCTTCTAATGTGCCGTCTTTTGCCCTTTCCAATCCTGCTGTATCAATCACCTTAAAATGTAAATCGCCTAATTTTGCGTCCCCTTCACGGCGGTCTCGCGTAACCCCAGGGCGGTCATCAACAAGGGCTAATTTGCGCCCTGTCAATCGATTAAATAGGGTGGATTTGCCCGTATTGGGTCGCCCAATAATTGCCAAAGTAAATGCCATGAATCCCTTGCCCCTACTTTATCTTGCGTTACTCTATCTTGTTCTATTTTATCTTGCTCTACTTTATCTCGCTCTATTCTACCCGCCCGCACCTGCCTAGCAGGCGTCTAAATGCGATGATAGCCATTATAGCACTTAAATAGATAAAGCGCCTGTAAATGTAATAGATAAACACATGTAAATGCGTTATTTAGCGCAAGAATTTAGCGATACGCCGCCAAATCAGCGATAAGCAGCCAAATTAGCGATAAGCAGTAAGACGGCCATTATCGGTGAGAATATAGATTGTTTTATTGGCAACAATGGGCGCAACATGCACAGTATCGCCTATATCTAATTGATTGATAATTTCGCCCGTATAGGGTGAAAGAAACATTAATTCCTCTTGTGATGAGGCTAAAATAAGCTTGTCCCCCGCTAATACAGGCCCCGCCCAAGTGACTCTATCATCTTGTTTTTTTTCATCCTTAAAACGGCGTAATTGGCGAATCCACCGCACCCGCCCCTGATTGCGACTTACACAAATTACCTGCGCATCAATGGTCACAAAGAAAATATAATCGCCCGCCACCCAAGGCGTTTCAATAGAGGTAAATTCAGACATCCAAACGCGTTCGCCTGAACGCAAATCAATCGATACCATACGCCCGCCATGGCTCACAGCAAAGACACGGTCGCGGTCAATGACAGGTCGCCCAATAACGGGATTCAAATCGGAAAGAGGTGTGAGCTGGTCGCTACGGGTCAAACTATCCGCCCAATTCAATGTGCCATTATTGGCACGCAAAGCAAGCACTTCCCCTGAACTAAAACCAGCCACCACTAAATCATCGGAAACAGCGGGGCTTGTCGAGGATAAAATGCTTGCTGGCTCAATAATAGCCATTTGGTTCCAAAGCCTTGCACCATCCTCTGCCGCATAGACTTGCAACTGATTATCATGGCTAATAACAAATATCCGCCCTTTATCTACTGTTGGCGCGGCGCGAAAAGGAATAACGCTTTTGATACGCCATATCAGCGCGCCGCTTTCAGCATCCAAAGCCAATACTTCGCCAAATCCAGTCGCCGCAAAAATCCGCCCATTCCAATAAGCAATACCGCCGCCAAATCCGTCTTCAATTTCACTCCCTTTCGGGGCGATGTTTTTTCGCCAAAGGCGGCGGCCTGTATTGGCATTTACGGCGACAATTTTCATATCTGCGCCAAGCGCATAAACACGACCGGCGGCAATAATGGGGGGCGCGGTGATTTTCGCATTGCGCCCACTGCCCGCAACAAAGGATACAGAAAATAATTTTTTAACTTCATCATTAAGCGCTAAATGGTGCAAAGCATTGCTCGACATCCCGCCCGGTTGCGCCCAATTATCATTGATATAGGGTGGCGGCAAACGCACTTCTACTTCACGCATGCGTGGGTCAATTTCAAGGCGGCGTTCAAAACTCAATACAGAAATGCGCTCCCGAGCCGCCTTTTTCTTGGCTTCCTCTTCGGCATCATTCCCGCCACAAGCCGATAATAGCCCGCCTGCTAATAAAACCACTGACAATAAAATAAATGTCATAAGGCGGGGCTTTTTATATGTATGTCGATATGTGTGTCGATATTTATCTATATGTGCCTGTATCATTGTGACTCATCGTGCTTCATTATGCTTCATTATGTATAATTTGATTAGTGTGTATAATTGATTATTTGGGTTCATTATTATTAGCTGCATTATCAGGGCGTGGTTTATTATCAATTAACTGCGCTTTCAACTGTTTATTGACAATGTTTAAGCGAGTTGCAAGCATTTGCGGCAATTCGGGGTCAGCCAAAGCAATACGATAAATCTCATGCGCGGCCAAATAATCGGCTTCTAAATAATAGCCCAAAGCAACAATTTCACGCGCCGAATGACGCAACGCATTATCCCCCCGCAACATATCCACAAGCTGCTCTTCAAGCTGGGCGGCCGATATTGTGCCAAGCAAAGCATAAGCCGCGCTTATTCGAGCATAATCCCGCAAGGTGGGCGGCAAAAGTGCCTGTTTGGCAAGTTTCTCAAATAGTTCGACAGCTTCCGCCTTGCGCCCTAAATCTAGCAAATGGCGGGCGCGGTGGAAATCCGCCAATAGGCCATAGCCATTATTTTCTGCCTCAGCAAAGCGCGCTAATGCCTCTATCGCACGGGCGGCTTCAGCATTGGCAATTTTGCTCTGCATTGTTTCAAACCGCAATGACGCCGCTTCATTGCTATTTTTGATATAAGCCTGATAGATAGACACACCTGCCACGCTTAAAATAATGGCAAGTGCCAAGCCAATCACAAAAATGCCATAGCGATTCCAGACTTCTCTTGCGCGGTCACGGCGCAACTCACTGCTAATTTCATCAAAAATATCGGGCAAGGCAGATTCCTATAAGTTGCCGTATAATCGGCTAATTTTTCTCTTTTTGTTTAGTTTTCGGCATATAAACATGCGCGGCGGTGGGAAATTGTCGGCTACGAACGGCTTTT
>JAPPQG010000053.1:5695-13197 GCA_028816945.1 Alphaproteobacteria bacterium | reverse complement strand
GACCGCAAATTTACAATCAATTTTGGCCCGCAGCATCCCGCCGCGCATGGCGTGTTGCGTTTGGTTATGGATTTAGACGGTGAATTGGTCGAGCGTGTCGACCCCCATATTGGCTTATTGCACCGCGGCACAGAAAAATTAATCGAACATAAAACCTATCTCCAATCCGTGCCTTATTTTGACCGATTGGATTATGTCGCGCCGATGAATCAAGAACATGCCTTTGCCCTTGCCGTTGAGGCTTTGTTAGATTTATCTGTGCCACCGCGCGGCCAATATATACGGGTTATTTATTCTGAAATTGGCCGCCTATTGAGCCATTTATTAAATATTACCACGCAGGCAATGGATGTTGGCGCATTGACCCCGCCGCTTTGGGGCTTTGAGGAGCGGGAAAAATTAATGATTTTTTATGAACGCGCCTCAGGGGCGCGTTTGCATGCGGCTTATTTCCGCCCCGGCGGGGTGCATCAAGATTTACCGCCCGAACTTGTGCAAGATATTTATGATTTCTGCCCGCCCTTTCTAAAAGTCATGGATGATATTGAAAGCCTGCTAACTGAAAACCGCATTTTCAAACAGCGCAATGTCGATATTGGCAAAGTGTCAAAAAGCGATGTTCTACATTGGGGGCTAACGGGGGTTATGGCGCGCAGTGCAGGGCTTGCGTGGGATTTACGCAAAGCGCAACCCTATGAATCCTATGCTGATTTTGATTTTGATATTCCCATTGGCAAGCATGGCGATTGCTATGACCGCTATCTTTGCCGTGTCGAAGAGTGCCGCCAATCCGTGCATATTATCCAGCAAGCGATTGACAAATTGCCCGATGGGGAAGTTTCTGCCACAGACGGCAAAATTGTCCCGCCCAAACGCGCCGATATGAAAAAATCTATGGAAGCATTGATTCACCATTTCAAACTTTATACAGAAGGCTATCATGTGCCAGCGGGGGAAGTGTATCGGGCGGTAGAAGCGCCCAAAGGTGAGTTTGGCGTCTATCTTGTTGCCGACGGGTCAAACAAACCGTATCGGTGCAAAATCCGCGCCCCGGGCTTTGCGCATTTGCAAGCCCTAGATTATCTCTCCCGCAATCATATGCTTGCCGATGTATCTGCCATTCTTGGTTCTCTCGATATTGTTTTTGGAGAAGTCGACCGATGAGTGTGCGCCGCCTCCATAGCGAACAGCCGAGCGAATTTGCTTTCACAAGCGAAAACTTAGCTTTTGCGAAACAGCAAATAGCGAAATATCCGCCGAACAGACAGGCAAGCGCGATTATTGCTTTGCTTTGGCAGGCACAAGAACAAGTAGGCGGTTGGCTGCCTGAACCCGCTATTCGTTATGTTGCCGATATGCTTGCTATGCCCTATATGCGCGCCCTTGAAGTGGCAACCTTTTATACAATGTTTAATCTATCCCCTGTTGGCAAATATTTTGTCCAACTGTGCGGCACAACGCCATGCTGGTTGCGCGGGGCAGAGGCGTTAAAATCTGTATGTCGCAAAAAAATAGGGGCCGAAAAGCAAATGACCGAAGACGGCCAATTTTCATGGCAAGAGGTCGAATGTCTAGGCGCATGTGTGAATGCGCCTATGGTGCAAATAAATAATGATTTTTATGAGGATTTAACGGCTGAAAGTTTTGAAGCAATTTTAATTGCTTTGCAAGAGGGTAAAGAGGTAAAACCCGGGCCACAAAATGCGCGCCATGCCTCTGAACCCGCCCACACACCTGTCACCACAACCGCAACGCCAACAACACCGACAACTGCAAACACAAGCACACCTACAAACACAAATAATGGTGAAAATAGGACAATCTAATGCTTAAAGATAATGACCGCATTTTTACTAATCTTTACGGATTTGCCGATGCTGGTTTAGCCGCCGCCCGCACACGCGGCGATTGGCATGAGACAAAATCTTTATTAGCAAAAGGGCGTACGCATATTATTGAAGAGATAAAAAATTCTGGCTTGCGGGGGCGGGGAGGCGCAGGCTTTCCCACAGGCTTAAAATGGTCTTTTATGCCACAAGAAAGTGACGGCCGCCCGCATTATCTTATTGTCAATGCCGATGAATCTGAACCCGGCACATGCAAAGACCGTGATATTTTGCGCCATGAACCGCATAAATTGCTAGAAGGGGCTTTGCTTGCGGGCTTTGCGATGGGCGCGCATGATTGCTACATTTATATACGCGGCGAATTTATCCGTGAGGCTGAAATTCTACAACGCGCCATAGATGAAGCCTATGGGGCAGGCTTGCTTGGCAAAAATGCCTGCAAGTCAGGTTGGGATTATAATATTTATCTGCACCGCGGGGCAGGGGCTTATATTTGCGGTGAAGAGACGGCTTTGCTTGAAAGCCTTGAAGGCAAAAAGGGCATGCCCCGCTTAAAGCCTCCTTTTCCTGCCAATATGGGACTTTATGGCTGTCCTAGCACAGTCAATAATGTTGAGACGATTGCGGTTGCGCCAAGCATTTTGCGGCGCGGCGCGGCATGGTTTAGTGCTTTGGGGCGCGACGGCAATACAGGCACAAAAATATTTTGCATTTCAGGCCATGTGAATAGGCCTTGCAATGTGGAGGAGGAAATGGGCGTTCCCCTCAAAGAATTGATTGAAAAACATGCGGGCGGTGTGCGCGGTGGTTGGGATAATTTGCTTGCGGTTATTCCGGGTGGCTCATCTGTGCCACTTATTCCAAAAGAGATTTGCGATACTGTGCTTATGGATTTTGATAGTTTGAAAAATGTCGAGTCAGGGCTTGGCACAGCAGCCGTTATTGTGATGGATAAGACAACCGATATTATTCGTGCCATTGCGCGTATTGCTTATTTTTATAAGCATGAAAGTTGCGGCCAATGCACGCCCTGCCGTGAGGGAACGGGTTGGATGTGGCGCGTGTTAGAGCGCATGGCAAATGGGCGCGCCGATAGCCAAGAAATTGACTTATTATTAACGGTTAGCAAACAAGTTGAAGGACATACAATTTGTGCTTTGGGTGATGCCGCCGCTTGGCCTGTGCAAGGGCTTATCCGCCATTTCCGCCCTGTTATTGAGGAGCGATTAGAGCAGACTCGCCTGAAACAGACCATAAGACAGGAGGCGGCCGAATGAGCGCATTGCTGAAAGTCAAAATAGATGGTGTGGAAATTGAAGTTGCGCACGGCACAACCATTTTGCAAGCCTGCGAAGCGGTAGGTGCGGAAATCCCACGCTTTTGTTATCACGAGCGTTTATCTGTGGCGGGGAATTGCCGTATGTGTTTAGTCGCTGTGGCGGGCATACCAAAGCCCGTTGCCAGCTGTGCCGTGCCAGTCGTAGCCGATATGGAAATAGATACAAAGTCAGCCGATGTGCAATCCATGCGTAAAGGCGTTATGGAATTTTTGCTTATCAATCATCCATTGGATTGCCCCGTTTGCGATCAAGGCGGGGAATGTGATTTGCAAGATCAAGCACTAGGCTATGGCCATGAGGTTAGCCGTTTTGGTGATAATAAGCGGGCGGTGGAAGAAAAATATATGGGGCCGCTTGTTAAAACCATTATGACGCGTTGCATTCATTGCACGCGTTGCGTGCGCTTTGCGACGGAAGTTGCGGGCGTGCCAGAAATTGGCACAATCGGGCGTGGCGAAGATATGGAAATTACAACCTATTTAGAAGCAAGCCTAGCGTCTGAATTATCGGGCAATGTGATTGACTTATGCCCTGTTGGTGCTTTGACCGCCAAACCTTATGCGTTTATGGCGCGCCCTTGGGAATTAACAAAAACTGAAACGATTGATGTTATGGATGCCGTCGGCTCAAATATCCGTGTCGATACAAGAGATGGCAAAGTCATGCGCATTTTGCCCCGCAACCATGATGAGATAAATGAAGAATGGCTATCGGATAAATCGCGCTTTGTTTTTGACGGTTTGCATTGCCAGCGACTCGACACGCCCTATATTAGAAAAAATGGCAAATTACAGCCAACAAATTGGGAGACTGTTTTTACCTCTATGGCTGTCAAAATAAAGGCGCAACAGACAAAGGCAAGCAAGACAGGGGAAAATAACGGCGCCAATTCGAAAATAGCGGCCATTGCCGGCGATTTAGCCTGTGCTGAAAGCATGTTTGCTTTGCAAGGGCTTATGGCGCAGTTGGCAAGTCCGCATTTAGATTGCCGACAAGATGGCGCAAAATTGCCAAGCGATATGCGGAGCGATTATTTATTTAATACGACCATTGCAGGCATAGAGCAGGCTGATGCGCTGTTAATTATTGGGGCGAATCCACGCAAAGAGGCGGCAGTCCTCAATGCCCGCATTCGCAAACGCTGGTTACAGGGCAATTTCCCCATTGGCTTGATTGGCACAGATACAGACCTGACTTATCCTGTCACGCATTTAGGCAATGGTTTGGAGTCATTGCTGGATGTAATTGTTGGCGAACATAAATTTGCTAAAATACTTCAACAAGCCCGCCGCCCCATGCTGATTTTAGGGCAGACGGCATTGACTGTGCCAACTGTGCATAGTGCTGCTTTGGAACTTGCGCGCACAATGAATATGTTACAGGATGATTGGAACGGGTTTAATATATTGCATAATGCGGCCGCCCGTGTGGCAGGGCTTGACCTTAACTTTTTACCCGCGGCGGGCGGGCGTGATGTCGAAGGCATTTTACAAGGGTGCGAGTCGGGCGATATAGAAATTGTGTTTTTGCTTGGTGCTGATGAACTTGCTATGCAACGGCTCGAAAAAGCTTTTATCATTTATATTGGCAGTCATGGCGATGCGGGCGCACAGGCCGCTGATATTATTTTGCCCGCCGCGGCTTATACTGAAAAATCTGCCATTTATGTCAATACAGAAGGGCGGGTGCAGATGACGCAACGCGCGCTTTTTCCGCCCGGGGAAGCGCGTGAGGATTGGAAAATTTTCCGTGCCTTATCCGCCATACTCGGCCAACCGCTCCCTTATGATACGCTTGACGGTTTGCGCGCTGCTATGTTCCAACAAGTGCCACACTTCGCGCAGCTTGATGAGATAAGCCCCGCCCCGCACCCGACATTAAGTGCCACTTCAAAAGCCCCTACCTCAAAAGCCCCCACCGCAAAAGCGGGGCAGGCAAGCCACTTTAAGCAGGCTTATGATGATTTTTACCTAACCACTCCTATCGCGCGGGCTTCTGCCACTATGGGTGCATGTAGTCGCCAATCCACGCAAAGAGAAATTATGCAAAATCAAACAGAAAAAGGAACAGGCACAGATGGATGAAATGCTTCACCCTAGTTTTTTTGAAACCTATGTTTTGCCCTTTGCTTTGATTGGCGCGCATAGTCTTGCCATTATATTGGCTTTGCTTGTGGCTTTGGCATTTTTTATGTATGCCGACCGCAAAATCTGGGCGGCCGTGCAATTAAGGCGCGGCCCGAATGTTGTTGGCCCTTTTGGCCTGCTGCAAAGTTTTGCTGATATTTTCAAATATTTGTTTAAGGAAATTGTTATTCCCACGCGGGCCGATAAAATTGTTTTTCTACTTGCCCCTTTCATAACCATGTTTCTTGCATTAAGCGCATGGGCGGTTATCCCTGTCAATGAAGGATGGGCGGTTGCCGATATAAATGTTGGCATTTTGTATATTTTAGCTATTTCCTCACTTGGCGTATATGGCGTGATTATGGGCGGGTGGGCGAGTAATTCTAAATATCCATTTCTTGGCGCGCTACGTTCGGCCGCGCAAATGGTATCTTATGAAGTCTCGATTGGCTTTGTCATTATTACCGTTTTACTTTGCGCAGGCTCACTCAATTTAACGGATATTGTCATGGCGCAAGAGAAAATTTGGTATTGTGTGCCGCTTTTCCCCATGTTTGTCATATTTTTTATTTCATCTTTGGCAGAGACAAACCGCCCGCCTTTTGATTTGCCCGAAGCTGAATCTGAATTGGTTGCTGGCTTTATGGTGGAATATTCCTCAACCCCTTATGTTGTGTTTATGATTGGCGAATTGGCTAATGTCGTATTGATGTGTGCGATGGCGGTTATTTTATTTCTTGGCGGCTGGTTGCCCCCTGTTGATATTGCCCCTTTGAATTGGGTGCCGGGTGTTGTGTGGTTTATCGGCAAATTATGGCTTATGTTTTTTATGTTTGCTATGGTAAAAGCCATTGTCCCGCGTTATCGTTATGACCAACTCATGCGGCTGGGCTGGAAAGTCTTTTTGCCCTTTTCATTATTTTGGGTCGTGCTAACGGCCGCGATATTGCAATATTTTGATTTAGCCCCATAGGTGAATAGCAATTATGAATATAGATATAAAAATAAATAAGCAAAAGAGGTTTTCATATGGCTTGGTTTAATCGCCTCTTGCGAGGCTTGTTTTTGATGGAATTTATGGCTGCCTTTGCCCTTGCCATGCGCTATTTTTTCCGCCAAAAAGCAACAGTTAATTACCCCCATGAAAAAGGGCCGCTCAGCCCCCGTTTTCGTGGCGAACATGCTTTGCGCCGTTATCCAAACGGGCAAGAAAGGTGCATTGCGTGCAAATTATGCGAAGCTGTTTGCCCCGCGCAAGCTATTACCATTGAAGCAGGCCCGCGGCAAATTGACGGCACACGCCGCACATTGCGCTATGATATAGATATGGTGAAATGTATTTATTGCGGTCTCTGTGAAGAAGCATGCCCAGTCGATGCGATTGTCGAGGGGCCAAATTTTGAATTCGCAACTGAAACAAGGGAGGAATTGCTCTATGATAAAGAGAAATTGCTTGCCAATGGCGATCGTTGGGAAGTGGAAATTGCCAAAAATATCGAACTAGATGCACCTTATCGCTAGCCAGACCAAATTAGAACGCCCATGCTTTTAACCAATTTTGCCTTTTATCTTTTTGCCACAACATGTGTTGCCAGTGCCTTTATGGTGATTGCCGCGCGCAACCCCGTCCATTCTGTGCTGTTTTTAATTCTTGCCTTTTTTAATAGTGCAGGGCTTTTTGTTTTACTAGGGGCGGAATTTCTTGCGCTAATTTTAGTTATTGTCTATGTCGGCGCGGTGGCAGTGTTATTTCTGTTTGTCGTTATGATGCTCGATATTGATTTTATCAAATTGCGGGAGGGCTTTTTGCAATATTTGCCGATTGGCGGGCTTGTCGGCACCATATTATTGATTGAACTTATTTTAGTGTTAAGCGGGTCGTCATTTATTGTCGATATAGGCCAGACTGTGCCGCTTACAAATATGCCAACTGATTCATCTACTATATCGCCCACATTAAGCAATACGGAAGCATTAGGGTTGGTGCTTTACACAAAATACATATTTTATTTTCAGGTGGCGGGGGCGATTTTATTGGTGGCGATGATTGGGGCGATTATGCTGACTTTGCAAAAACATGATAATCCACGCCAACAAGATATTAACGCCCAAAATGCCCGCCGCAGACAAGATAGTGTTGAACTTGTTGAACGCGACTCGGGGCAGGGTTTATAGAGACAGGTTTATAG
>JAPPQG010000053.1:0-5636 GCA_028816945.1 Alphaproteobacteria bacterium | reverse complement strand
ATGGACATGGCAAACATTGGATTAGGCAATTATCTCACCCTTGCGGCGATATTATTCACGATTGGGATTTTTGGTATTTTCCTAAACCGCAAAAATATTATTATTATTTTAATGTCTATTGAGCTGATGCTATTGGCGGCTAATATCAATTTAGCGGCATTTTCTGCTTATTTGGGCGATTTAACAGGGCAAATATTTGCGCTTTTAGTATTGACTGTGGCGGCAGGGGAGGCGGCGATTGGGCTTGCGATTTTGGTTGTCTATTTCCGCAACCGCGGCAGTATTGAGGTTGAAGATGTTAATCAAATGCGGGGCTAAGCCACTCGTGGTGGCGCCACTCGTGGCCGAGCCACTTGTGGTTGCGCCACTCGTGCCTACGGAGAGGCACTCGTGCCTGAGAGATTAGAGATGAGAGAATATATTGTAAAACAAACACAAACACAGAATAAAGCGGTTAAACATGGTTGAGCTGATTATTTTTCTGCCCCTTTTGGGTGCTGTGCTAGCGGGTCTATTGGGTCGTGTGATAAGTGCGCAAACTTGCGCGATTATTACATGTGTCTGCATGACAGTTGCGGCTGGCCTATCGGCTATCATTTTTGCCGATGTTGCTATTTATAATGAGTCACAATCGGTGACTATTTTAGAATGGATTCATGTCGGCACATTTGAAGCAGATTGGAAATTGCGTATTGATACATTAACAGCCGTTATGCTGGTTGTCGTCAATAGCATATCTATGCTTGTACATATTTATTCTATTGGCTATATGCGCCACGACCCACACCGCCCCCGCTTTTTTGCCTATCTATCCTTTTTCACCTTTGCCATGCTTGTGCTAGTGACAGCGGATAATTTTTTACAGCTTTTTTTCGGTTGGGAAGGGGTCGGCCTTGCCTCTTATTTATTGATAGGCTTTTGGTTCAAAAAACCATCTGCCAATGCGGCCGCCATTAAAGCCTTTATTGTCAATCGGGTTGGTGATTTTGGCTTTATGATTGGCCTTGCGGTCATTTATTTTGCCGTTGGGTCAATTCATTTTGATGATGTTTTCGCCGCCGCGCCCGTTCTCGCAAAGGGCGAATTTATGTTTCTCGGTCAAACCGTGCCATTGCTAACAACTATTTGCCTGCTTTTATTTATGGGGGCAATGGGTAAATCGGCACAATTTCTGCTCCACACATGGCTACCCGATGCTATGGAAGGGCCAACGCCCGTTTCAGCCCTTATCCATGCCGCAACGATGGTGACGGCTGGCATTTTTCTAGTCGCAAGATGTTCGCCCCTTTTTGAATATGCGCCCGATGCTTTGGCCGTTGTAACAGTGGTCGGCTCTATTACAGCCTTTTTTGCGGCCACTGTCGCGCTCGTGCAAAATGACATTAAGCGGGTTATTGCTTATTCCACTTGCTCGCAACTTGGCTATATGTTTGTCGCACTTGGCATTGGGGCTTATCAAATAGCTATTTTTCATTTATTTACGCATGCGTTTTTCAAAGCCCTTTTATTTCTTGGTGCTGGCTCGGTTATTCATGCTGTCGAGGATGAACAAGATATGCGGAAAATGGGGGGCTTGCGGGAAATGATACCTTTTACTTGGATGCTTATGTTAATTGGCACATTAGCCCTTACAGGCTTTCCACTAACCGCGGGCTATTATTCAAAAGATGCGATTATTGAGGCTGCTTTTGCCGCACACAGCGCGCCGCATATGTTTGCTTTCACTTTATTGCTGATAACCGCTTTATTAACTGCCTTTTATTCATGGCGGCTTATGTTTATGACTTTTCATGGCAAAACGCATTTAACAAATGACCAATTAAGCCGCGTCCATGAAAGCCCGCCCGTTATGATGATACCGTTAATTTTGCTTGCCATAGGCGCTTTATTTGCGGGCTTTACTTTTAAGGATTTATTTATTGGCGACGGGCAGGCGGGCTTTTGGCGGGCGGCTATTTTTAATGCGGCTGATAATCATATTTTGCATGATTTGCATTTAGTGCCGCCCTTCATACCCTATACGGCAAGTATTATGATGGTGTTGGGCTTTTTGTGTGCGTGGCTTTTCTATATTCGGCGGCCGAATATACCTAAACAAATTGCCGAACAACAAGATGTGATTTACAATTTTTTACTCAATAAATGGTATTTTGACGAAATCTATGACTTTATATTTGTGCGCCCAGCGAAATGGCTTGCTCGTTTGCTATGGAAAAAGGGGGACGGGTTTATTATTGACGGCTTCGGCCCGGACGGGATAGCCGCCCAAGTGCAAAGACTTACAAAGCATATTGTTAAATTGCAATCGGGTTATGTCTATCACTATGCTTTTGCTATGCTTGCGGGCATTGTTGGCCTTACGAGTTGGTTTATGCTGACGGGAGGGCCGTAATGTTTGATTGGCCGATTTTAAGCACAATTATCTTTCTACCCGCATTGGGGGCTATTTTTATTTTACTGATACGCGGGGAAGAAGAAGTCATTATGCGTAATGCGCGCGCCGTTGCGCTTTGGACGATGCTTGTGACCTTTATATTAAGCCTGTTAATGTTATTTAGATTTGACAGTGCTAGCACCGATTTCCAATTTGTAGAACGGTTTAATTGGCTTGGCGGGGGCATTGACTATGCGCTAGGGGTGGATGGTATTTCTGTTTTATTTGTTATTTTGGTCACCTCTTTAATGCCCCTTTGTATTTTGGCAAGTTGGGAATCGGTCACCCAGCGTGTGCGTGAATATATGGTTGCCTTTCTTATCCTTGAAACACTTATACTTGGCGTTTTTTGTGCGCTTGATATTGTTTTATTTTATCTATTTTTTGAATCAGGTCTCATTCCCATGTTCCTCATTATTGGTATTTGGGGCGGGGCAAGACGGGTTTATGCAAGTTTCAAATTTTTCCTTTATACATTATTAGGCTCTGTCTTTATGCTATTGGCGGTTTTATATATGTATTGGCAGGCAGGTACGAGTTTTATTCCTGACCTTATGGCGCATGATTTTACCGCGCCCGCGCAAACTTGGCTTTGGCTTGCTTTTTTTGCAAGTTTTGCCGTCAAACTGCCCATGTGGCCTGTTCATACTTGGCTACCAGATGCGCATGTGGAAGCGCCAACGGCAGGTTCAGTTATTTTGGCGGGTGTTTTATTAAAAATGGGCGGTTATGGGTTTTTGCGTTTTTCATTGCCAATGTTTCCATTAGCCTCCGCTATGTTTGCTGATTTTGTTTTTGTGTTAAGCGTGATTGCTATTATTTATGCTTCGCTTGTTGCTTTTGCGCAGGAGGATATGAAGAAACTTATTGCCTATTCGTCTGTTGCCCATATGGGCTTTGTGACGATAGGCATTTTTGCTTTTAACCAGCAAGGCGTGCAGGGGGCTATTTTTCAAATGCTATCGCATGGGTGGGTATCGGCTGCTCTTTTTCTATGCGTTGGTGTGGTTTATGACCGCCTCCATACACGAGAGATTTCTGCTTATGGTGGGCTAGCCAGCCGTATGCCTGTTTATGCAACCATTTTCATGCTCTTTACATTAGCCAATACGGGCCTGCCCGGCACAAGCGGTTTTGTTGGTGAATTTTTGCCAATTATTGGCGTTTTTCAGGTCAATACATGGGTGGCCGTTTTGGCCGCAACGGGGATTATTTTATCCGCCTGTTATGCGCTTTCGCTCTATCGCCGTGTCAGTTTCGGCACATTAGATAATGAAGCTTTGCGCTCTGTCACCGATATGAATCTGCGTGAGATAGCTGTCTTGTTTTTGCCAATAGCGGCAACGCTTATTTTTGGCTTTTGGCCGATGCCAATCCTCGATTTAACAGCAGCCTCTGTTGAGAATCTGCTTTCTCTTTATCATAATGCTTTGCTTACGAGATAATAGATAGAATGATAGGACGATTATGATTACCCATGACTTGATTATTATTATGCCTGAATTGCTCCTTTTTGTTGGGGCGATGGGGTTATTGATGTTTGGTGTTTTTACGCCACCGCATAATGCCCTTATGATTAGTCGTGGGGCGATTGTTTTGCTGATTGCAGCCATGCTTGCAGTTGCATTACAAAATGGCGGCGAATTGAAGGCATTTAATAATGGATTTGTGGCTGATAGTTTTACAGCTTTTATGAAAATCCTAACCTTTTCTGCGGTCATTTTGTCATTGATTATGTCGCATAATTTTATGCGGCAAGAAAAAATTGAGCGTTTTGAATATCCAATTCTTGCCCTTTTGGCGGCGGTCGGCATGGCAATTATGATTTCAGCCAATGATTTAATTGCTCTTTATATGGGTTTGGAATTGCAAAGCCTTGCGCTTTATGTCATGGCAAGCATTAACCGAGAGTCGGGGCGGGCGACAGAAGCAGGGCTTAAATATTTTGTGTTAGGCGCATTGAGTTCGGGCATTTTGCTATATGGTGCTTCTTTAATTTATGGCTTTACAGGCACGGTTAATTTCTCCGAATTAGCGCAAATTGCTATCAGTTCGCACGACAATATAGATATTGGTTTAATTTTTGGGCTGGTTTTTCTCATGGCAGGCTTTGCTTTCAAAATTTCTGCTGTGCCATTTCATATGTGGACGCCCGATGTTTATGAAGGCGCACCGACACCCGTCACGGGCTTTTTTGCCGCCGCCCCAAAAGTTGCCGCAATGGCTTTATTTATGCGCGCGATTATTATTACTTTCCCACAGGCTGTTGATGCATGGCAGCAAATTATTATTTTCCTATCCATTGCAAGCATGGCTTTAGGTGCCTTTGCCGCTATTGGGCAAACAAACATTAAGAGGCTTATGGCTTATTCCTCAATCGGCCATATGGGGTTTGCTTTGGTTGGCTTTGCGGCGATTGGCGCACAGGGCGTGACAGGTGTGATTATCTATATCACGCTTTATGTTATTATGACGCTTGGCACATTTGCCTGTATCTTGTCTATGCGCAGCGAGCAGGGCATGGTAGAGCAAATTGATGACCTTGCGGGATTAAGCCGCACCCAGCCCTTTATGGCTTTTTGCTTGGCAAGTTTAATGTTTTCATTGGCGGGGATTCCCCCTTTGGCGGGCTTTTTTGCTAAATTTTATGTATTTCGCGCGGCCATTGACTCACAGCTTTATCTATTAGCCCTGCTTGGTGTTTTGGCAAGTGTCGTTGCTGCTTATTATTATTTACGCATTGTCAAAATTATGTATTTAGATGAGCCAAAAGATGAAGTCAATTTGCCTATGCCGCGGGAATTGAAAATTATTTCAGCCATAGCAAGTTTTATGATGATTTTATTTTTCTTCTATCCCATACCATTGATTGAAATATCACAGACAGCTGCCAATGCGCTGTTAAGCAATTTACCACCCGAATTTGGCATAATGCCGAGCGGTAAGTGACCTCCTTTATAAATATAGCCTCTCTTTATAAATATAATCCCTCTTATAAATATAATCCATGCAAAGTGCTAACTTACCCAAACCCTATCATTTATATCAGTTTGCCGAAGTGGCAAGCACGAATGATGAAGCCCGCCGTTTAGCACAAGAAGGGGTGCCGATGCCTGCTTGGATTTTAGCCGACCGACAGACAGCAGGGCGCGGCCGCTTTAAGCGCACATGGGTCTCATCACAAGGCAATTTTATGGCAAGC
>JAPPQG010000138.1:2965-5076 GCA_028816945.1 Alphaproteobacteria bacterium | reverse complement strand
TTAGCGCATATAGATTATCGCCTTGGATAATCAAATTGCCATCTTCATCTGTCTTGCCTACGGATTTTTTCGGGTCTGCCTCTAATGTACGATAGGGAATAGTCAAATAATGGGAATCAACATCACCTTTCCCTGAAAATTCTATTTCCACTGCCATGCGCATAGCCTCCATATCTACCCGAATCACTCCATGCCCTTTATAACCTTTCTAGCACCGCCTATGCAAACCTTAAATCCCCCATTATTGCGGGTCTTGTTGGACATAGAAAGGCCAGAGGCCGGCGGCTAGGGCTTCTAGGGAGGGGGCGGCTTGGCCGAGTCGGTCGCGATAGAGCCATATATTGCGTAACACTTTTTGGATATAAAGGCGCGTCTCGGGCGCGGGCAGGCTTTCCATAAATAATAAGGGGTCGTCATTTTCGCCAATCTCATTTTGCCAACGTTGCACATTGCCCGGGCCAGCATTATAAGAGGCAAGGGCAAGCATTAAATTGCCCCTAATCGCTTCATCTTCCAGCAAGCCTTTGAGATAGGCTTGGCCGATATTCATATTCAGCGCCATGCCGAATAATTTATTGCGCCCCGAGCGGTAGCGCAATTTGCGGTCGCCTGTGACAAAGGCGGCTGTGGCAGGCATAATTTGCATAAGCCCGCGCGCACCCGCATAGGATTTCGCCCGCGCCTTAAAGCGGCTTTCTTGGCGGATAAGCCCAAGCAATATGGCGCGGTCTAATATGTAGCCCGCGATTGGCCCATAGGCGGGAATGGGAAATTGCCCTTCGGATAAAATATGCGGCTGTTCGGTTTTGTTGAGTTCTAGCCGATGCGTCATGGCAAGTTCAAGGCTAGGCAGATTGCGCGCTTGGGCTAGCTGCAAAAGGGTTGCGGCATCTTTGTCTAACACGCGCTCACCTAAATAAACCAATTCCCATTCGGCAAGTTCTTGTTGGCTTGCCTCTAATAATTTCAAGGCACGCTGCACGGCTTTATGCGCGAGAAAGGGCTTGTTTTCTATATTCTGTGTGTCCTGTGTGCCTGCTTCTATATTCGTCTCTATGGGCGCGGCTTGCCATTCAATCGCCACCGGCCCATTCAGGCGGCGGTGCGCCAAGAGGCCGTAAAAATTATTGCCGCCAGTTTTAACAGCGAGTTTCAGCATATTGGCCGCCGTAGCCGCCGCATCGGGCTTGCCTTGTGCAATATGCACCCGTGCCGCCCAAACAGCCGCCGCCGCACGGTAGCGAGCAGAAGCATTTTCATTATTTGCCAATATGGTGAAATGCGCGCCGGCAATGTCTAATTTACCAAGCCGCCAAGCCGCAAGCCCGGCGTGCCAATCGGCTGTGGTAATAATCTGCCTGCTACGTATTGCTAATGTTGCAATTTCTAATGCTTTTTCGGGCTTATGTTCGATATAATAGGAGCGGGCAATCAGGGCGCGCAAAGAGTCAGTTTCAGCGGCTGTGAGTTGGCGGTCAATATCGCGCCGCTTAATATAGCGCAAGGCTTGGGTGGGGCGTTCTTTATAGGTTAGCCTTTGCACTTCACGGCGAATTTGTTTTGGGCCGCGCTTGCGGAACAGGCGCGGCTGTATTTGCGGTGATAGGGCGGTTTGTCGCCAAATGCGGGCGGGGGGTGCTTTTGGCGGGCGGGCGTTGCGGGGTTTGCGCCTTTGCGCTAATTTATAGACTTGCCATGCGCCCGGATGGTCGGCATAATTTCTCAGCCAATGATTTAACTCACCCCATTTTGCCCGATAGGCTGTTGGGTGCATATAACGTTGGCGATAGACATGGCCAAGCAGGCTGCGGTCATCTAATTGGCGTATATGCTTATCGGCCTCTTTCCATTTTGTCTCTTCTTGTAGTTCAAAGATTTGCCTATACAGCACAGGGTCGGGCGTTTTAGGCGGTGGCTGATAGTCGGGGCGCGGCAAAGGCAGGGGGCGCGCTTGGCTTGCTTGCGGCATAGCAAGCCCAACACACACACCAAGCCATAATAATAGGCCAAAGCAAAGAGCAATATAATGTTTCAAGACGGCCTGTCCTTTATTTCATGTCCTTTATTTCATGTTCTCTATTTTCTCTTGCATTTTTTCTTGCAACATAAGC
>JAPPQG010000138.1:0-2019 GCA_028816945.1 Alphaproteobacteria bacterium | reverse complement strand
GCATATCTATTTATTGGCATATTAGTCGAATCTGTTAAATTTAGCATTTTTAGCAGGCAATTCTATGTTAAAGTGACTGAAACAGTTGCAATTATCGGCGCATAAGCATATAGGGCATAAATTAGGGACATAGTATGAAAGGGACAAAGTTAAAATATGACACATTTTCCTGTTAATGAGGTAAATCGACGGCAAGGTCAAGCCCTAGCCCCCGATGCACGCGAAAGCATGGCCTATGATATTGTCATTGTTGGGGCCGGGCCGGCAGGGCTGGCGGCAGCCATTCACCTCAAACAACTTGCAGTTGCAGAATCGCGCACAGTTTCAGTCTGTGTGCTAGAAAAAGGCGCCGAAGTGGGCGCGCATATTTTATCGGGCGCGGTCATTGACCCGCGCGGCATTAACCGCTTATGCCCCGATTGGCAAGCACAGGGCGCACCATTAGAGACGCCCGTCACAAAAGATCAATTTTTTTGGCTAACAAAATCGGCCGCCTTGCCGATACCGAATATAACACTCCCCCCTTTGATGAAAAATCACGGCTTTTATATTGCAAGCCTCGGCCAGCTGACGCGTTGGATGGCGCAACAAGCAGAAGCTTTGGGGGTCGAGATTTACCCGGGCTTTGCCGCCGCCGAATTGCTATTTGACGAAGAGGGGCGGGTCTATGGTGTGGCAACGGGCGATATGGGCGTGTCAAAAAGCGGGGCGAAAAAAGATAATTGGCAGGCGGGCATGGAATTGCATGCAAAATATACTTTATTGGCCGAAGGGGCGCATGGCTCATTATCAAAGGCGGCAATCGCGCATTTTAAGTTGGCCGAGCAAGCTGATTATCAAAAATATGGGCTAGGCATTAAGGAATTATGGCAGCTTGCCCCCGATAAGCACCGCCCCGGCTATGTCCAACATACGCTTGGCTGGCCGCTTGATGATAAAACAGGCGGCGGCTCATTCCTCTATCATTTTGGCGATAATTATTTATCGATTGGTTTTGTCACTCATCTCAATTATGAAAATCCCTATTTGTCACCCTATGATGAGTTTCAGCGTTTCAAAATGCACCCCTTTATTCGCAAAACATTAACAGGTGGCAAGCGCATTGCCTATGGGGCGCGTGCCATTACAGAGGGCGGTTGGCAGTCTGTGCCGAAATTGGTTTTTGCCGGCGGCGCGCTGGTTGGCTGTGCGGCGGGCTTTGTTAATGTGCCGCGCATTAAGGGCAGCCATAATGCGATAGAGACGGGCATGCTTGCAGCACAGGCGGCTTATGACGCTATAAGTGCTGGGCGCGCGCAAGATGAATTAACAGAATATCAAACAGCCTATCAACTATCCGATGTTGCCCGTGAATTAAAACAAGTACGCAATGTCAAACCTCTTTTGTCGCGCTTTGGCAATTTGTTCGGCACTTTACTAGGCGGGCTGGATATGTGGATGCGCACCCTAAAAATTGGCCTCCCCTATACGCTTTCACACGGCAAGCCCGACCATGCCTGCCTAAAAAAAGCAAATCTTTGCCGCAAAATTGACTATCCCAAGCCCGATAACATTGTCTCTTTTGACAAATTATCATCAGTCTTTTTATCAGCCACCAATCACGAGGAAAATCAACCCCCGCATTTAACTTTGGCCGACCCTGAATTGCCAACAAAGGTCACTTTGCCCGATTATGATGAACCCGCCCAACGCTATTGCCCGGCCGGCGTTTATGAAATTGTCGAAAGTGAAGGAGGCGGCGAAGGGAGCGGTAAAGAGAGTAGCGAAGGGAGCGACGAAGGGGAAAGTAAAAAAGAGGGCGCAGAAAAGAGTTCGCCCCGCCTGCAAATAATCTGGAATAGCGAAGGGAGCGACGAAGGGGACGGTAAAAAACAGGGCGCAGAAAAAAGTTCGCCGCGCCTGCAAATTAACGCGCAAAATTGCGTCCATTGCAAAACATGCGATATTAAAGATCCTATGCAAAATATAAATTGGGTCGTGCCAGAAGGGGGCGGCGGCCCAACCTACCCGAATATGTAA
>JAPPQG010000219.1:4465-13447 GCA_028816945.1 Alphaproteobacteria bacterium | reverse complement strand
GTGCGTTACTTCAATTTGGTAAATATTATCGCGTGCATTTAAGCCTGTCCCGCCTTGCTGTTGAAGTAGAAGATATTACCCGTGAAGTAGATTTTTCATCGCAAGCAAACACAAGAGCAACGCAGCTGCCTTATACGACCTTTATTGTATATAATTTAGACTATTTTAATCACATACAGAGCCCACAGACACCATATTTATTATATGGCACTTCTTGGGCTGTGCCTAATACAGGACCGCTCATTATAACATGGTCATTGAGTGGCGCGCCTCTTTCCCCGCCGGATGCTGTAAGCACGCTCAACACACAGGCTGATAGTGAGGCGGCGCGGGCCAAAGTAGAGGCTGCTTTAGCTGAGTTTGAAGCCGTCACCAATCTTAAATTTATTGAAGTGGCACGCGATGATAGCAAGCGGGTGAGCGATTTTGAATTTATTTTTCAAAATGATAAAAACAGTATCCACAATTATTATGGGTTAGCTGACTACCCCGGTGCTGGAAAAACAAATATATGGCTTCATTCATCATCAGCGGGGGAGGTTCATGTTTCTGTGCTTATACATGAAATTGCCCACGCATTAGGGCTTAAACATGCAGCTGAGCCAATAAGAGGCTGGCCGAGTGACCCAAACCTAAATTCTATTATGAACGGTGCAGACCCGGGGCGGCGCTTACAAACATCTGACATTGCAGCCTTGCAATTTCTTTATGGTGCGCCGGGCACACCAAAACACCAAATACTCTCCCGTGTATCAGACTCATTACAAGCAGCTATACATTTGTCAGAACCATTACAAATAAATCCATATTATAACAATTTGATTCATGTCTTTAATGTGTATGAAAATATCGGCACAGACACAGTAATATTTATCCCAACCAATTTAGATATTTATCGGCTCACAGACATTGAAGTCATTTATAGTTTGCCCGCTGGCCGATTCGACAATGACTTATTTACGATTGATGCTGATGATTATGAAATTCGTTTCAAACGCTCACCTGACTATGAAAGCCCACACGATATGGCAGGTGGCGCACCATATAGCAGGAATAATGTTTATGAATTATTATTATTTCGGGATATCCCATCAGAACATGAAGGCGCGCGTTTTTCAGATGAATATCATCCGGTAATCATTGCTGTAAATAATGTAGATGAGACAATAGACGCAGGCACACAAGCAGATATTATCTAAACGGCATATATGAATATAAATATATGAATATGTGAATGAAATGAATATGTGAATGAAGTAAATATATGTATGAAGTAAATATATGTATGAAGTAAATATATGAATATGAATAAATAATGAATACAGATATAAAAATATTACAAGATGATTTCGCCCTGTTTGATGATTGGGAAGAACGTTATCGCTATATTATTGAACTTGGTAGCCAGCTAGCCCCCTTGCAAGCGGATGAATATAATGAAAGCAATAAAGTGCAGGGCTGTGTTAGCCAAGCTTGGCTTATTTGCGAAGGCAATGCGGATAGGCTCATATTGCGGGGCGATTCAGACGCCCATATTGTGCGCGGCCTCATCGCTATTTTGCTTATGCTTTATTCGGGCAAATCAGCGCAAACAATTCTAGCCCTAAATGCCAAAGATATTTTCCAGCAATTAGGGCTTGGCGAACATTTAACCCCGCAAAGGTCAAATGGATTTTATGCGATGGTCGACCGTATCCGTTCTGACACAGAGACTTTTCTTGGCGGCTGCAAACCATAATAGGTTGCAAGGCGCGATAGGGCGAATTTTAAGACTAGTTTGGCTGAACGGCGCGGCCATTGCATATTTTTCTCAACCGTCTCCAACCCCACTAATTCACAACAAATAGGCACTAATATATCGGCTAAATCCGGCCCAACCGTCTCCAATGCTTTGGTAAAGCGGCGGCTTGCATCTAGCACCATATCGGGCAAATCTGTCTGCCGCACGCTCTTATTAGACCCCGTGCCAGCAATCGGGCGCGACCAATCGACACATAAGCGTTTGCTCATGCGGCTTATTTCATAATCACGGCGTAAATATTCCCCTGCTTTGAATTCAGCATCTGAAAATTTAATCCCACCCCCCTTGCCCGCCCGTGCCTTTAACCAGCTCAAAGGCGTTTCACTCATATTGCGGCTAATGCCTGCTTCATCTGTTTCTATTTTTTGGTGTTGGGCGCGATAGGGGTCTGTTTGGTTTAGATAACGGCGATAATGGGCGCGGCCTGCCTGTGTCATCTTAAAGTGATTATGTTTTGCTTTAATATTGGTAATCAACTCATCGCGCACAAACGCCGCTATTTTATCTTTGGCGACGCGCATAATCGGCTTTTGCCATTTATTGCGCTTAACCATAAGCCCATAGCCCGCCTCATGCGGGCATAAAAAAGCACCCTCTTCCGTCAAACGGCGGGCAATGCGAATAAATTCCTGTTTCTCAGCAGGCGTCATCATCAATCAAATCTAGTGATTGTGCAAGTTGCTCTAACCCCGCTTCAAGACAATCCATAGCAAGATCATGGCTTGGAATATCACGCATTTCCTCAATGCGCTGGCAGGCATGTGAAACAGTTGTGCGGTCCCGATTAAAGGTTTGCCCAATTTGCGTTAAAGTCATCGAAAAACGAATATGGCAAAGATATTGAGCTGTTTGGCGCGCCTGTGCAAGACGGGTGCGCCCGCGGCCGGGCGATAGCATAAAGCGCGCCGGCACACCATGCGCAAGACCTGTATTGGCAATGACTAAATGCGCACAAGCGAGTTTGCGCACATCTTTTGGATCTGGATTTTCAGCACGCAATAAACCGGCCCGACGACGGCCACAAAAAGAATAAGCAGATAGCATACGTTCCTCCTTTAATTTGCTCTACAAATTTAAATTTCTACGCACGCTACTATTTTTGACTAATTCTAATGTTGGGGTAATAATTTCGTTTTCCCCAATATATTCATATAATTAAAAAAATTAACAACTAGAAATTGCAATTTCTATTAGCATTATATTAAATAATGCCGCCAGTTTCAGCTGTTTTATGGAATAAAAAGTGAAAAATTTTATTTTTATTTGAAATTATTTTTTGCATTATTCCTCAAAATCTGCTTAATTAAGCATTATATAATGCTCGTTCTATAATTGAACTATATAATTATACAATCAAAGGAATATGTTAGGAAATCGCTATGACAAACCGCATAACAACTGTAAAACCCCAGAAAATAGGGAAAATGGATAAAACAGACTTGCATGAATTTCAACTACCAGTAGAAATTCCCACCCATGTGCCGGGGCTTTTGCCAGAGGCTGTGCGCAGTATCAATGTCTTATTGAATGCGCATATATTCGGGCGTGAGCTTTTTGATAGTGCCGCGCCTCAATATGAAGATTGGATAATGTTATTCATTATTCTTGCCAATGAGGCAGAGGGTAAATCCACTGTGACAAAGAATTTTGTTGAAGTCACAGGGCGTGCTTATGGCACAGTGCGGGCAACGATGCGCCGCTTTGAAGAGCGCGGCTATATCCGCACTTTGCAACGCATTGGGCGGGCTGAACTTTATGTGCCAACAGACAAATTAAAAAAAGCCGTCAATCAATGGGGGCGTAATTTATGGCCTTATATTAACAAATTAGAGGCGGAAAATAAAACGACACGCGGCACAAGCCGCATGAGCTAATTTGACCTAGACAGGCAGGCAAAATTGCGCCAAATTATCCTTTCATAACCCAATATGGGGCAAAATATGGAAATGCTGAATGGATAAAAAAGCACAAGATAAAAAGCGGCCAATAATGAAATCGCAAGCCGATTGGCGCAAGCAATTAACCGCTGAACAATTTTATATAACCCGTCAAGGCGGGACAGAGCCAGCCTTTAATGGCCCTTATTGGGATTGCAAAGCAGACGGCATATATTATTGCATTTGCTGTGATGCGCCGCTTTTCCATTCAAATGCAAAATATGATAGTGGCACGGGGTGGCCTAGTTTTTTCCAGCCCATTGATGCAGAGGCGGTTGAAGAGCGCGCCGACAATAAATTGGGTATGCGGCGGATAGAGATAATATGCAAAAAATGCGGCGCGCATTTAGGTCATGTATTTCCCGACGGCCCGCAGCCAACAGGGCAACGTTATTGTATGAATGGCACAGCATTATCGCTACGAGGCGATGATGAAAAAACCTAACCCCCCGCGCGCAGCAAAAAAACCCTATCGGCAAACCCACCACTCTTTCACCCGCGAAGATGAATATGCTTGGCTACGCGATGAAAATTGGCAAACAATTATGAAAGAGCCGCATTGTTTGCGTGCCGATATTCGGCGTTATTTACAGGCTGAAAACGCATATTGTGAAGCCATTATCAGCCAAACGGGCGAATTGCCCGAACTTTTATTTGCTGAAATGCAGGCACGCATTAAGGAAGATGAGCGCACACCCCCTATGCCGAATAAACAATGGGCATGGGCATGGCACTATCAACAGGGGGCCGAACATCCACAAATATGCCGTAGCCAACGCGACGGCACAAAGCCGCAAATTGTGCTTGATTGTAATAAGGAAGCGGACAATGAGACCTATTTCAAACTCATTAATCACTGCCCCACCCCCGCACAAGACCTATTGGCTTGGGCGGTGGATAGGCAGGGGTCAGAACATTGCACGATTTATATGCGCGATATTGCCAGTCAAAAAGATAATTTGCCCGATAGGCTAGAAAATGCAAGCGGGAGCATGGCTTGGGCTGCCGACGGGCAATATATTTTCTATGTTTTATTAGACGACCAACACCGCCCTAATCGTGTTATGTGTCATCGACTTGGCACAATGCAAAGTGCCGATAGGCTTGTCTTTGAGGAAAAAGATGCGGGCTTTTTTGTCAGCCTATCCGCTAGTCGTTCGGGTGATATTATTTTTATCGACTGCTATAATCATGAAACTTCTGAAATATGGGTGATTGACGCATACAAGCCCGAAGCCGCGCCGCAACTGATTGCCCCGCGCCTTAAAGGTGTTGAATATACTGCCACCTATGATGCAGCACGCAAACGGCTTATTCTACTTACCAATAAAGATGGGGCGGTTGATTATAAACTCATGCAGGCCACCTTAAATGAGCCGACAAATTGGCAAGAATTTATCCCGCACAAAGCGGGGTGCTTATTATTAGATGTGGCGGCATTTGAAAATCATCTTGTCTGGTTGGCGCGGGAAAATGCCCTCCCCGCCCTTTATATTCAATCTGTCAAAACGGGGGATATAAAACAGATTGCCTTTGAGGAGGAGGCTTATGAATTAACATTAGAGGCGGGATTTGAATATGACACAAATATATGCCGTTTTAGTTATGCGTCCATGACGCGGCCTGAACAGATTTTTGACTATAATATGGAAACAGATGTGCGCCAATTAGTCCATGAACAAATTGTACCAAGCGGTCATGAGCCAAATAATTATATTACGCGCCGCTTATGGGCTGAGGCAAAAGACGGCGCCAAAATCCCCCTTTCCCTATTATATCATAAAGACACGCCATTAGACGGCACAGCACCCGCTCTGCTCTATGGTTATGGGGCTTATGGCACAATAATCGCAGCTGATTTTTCAACCACTCGTTTAAGCCTTGTCGACCGCGGTTTTATTTATGCGATTGCGCATATTCGCGGCGGCAAAGCTATGGGGCATAATTGGTTTTTGCAAGGGCGCGGCAAAAAAAAGCAAAATAGTTTTACCGATTTTATTGCCGCCGCACATGCCCTCATTGACAATGGCTTGACACAAAAAAAGCAAATTACCATTCACGGCGGAAGTGCCGGCGGGCTATTGGTTGGCGCGGCTCTTAATTTTGCGCCCGATTTATTTTGTGGGGCGGTTGCCGAAGTGCCATTTGTGGATATATTGGCGACCATGCTAGACGACACACTCCCGCTCACCCCGCCTGAATGGCCTGAATGGGGCAATCCTATAAAAAATGCCGATGATTATGAGACCATTGCTGCTTATGCACCTTATGAAAATATTGCTGCTTGCGCTTATCCGCATATTCTTGCCACAGCTGGATTGACAGACCCGCGTGTGACCTATTGGGAGCCTGCAAAATGGGTTGCCCGCTTGCGCGAACGGCGCACAGATGACGGGCTAACTTTGTTAAAAACAAATATGCAGGCGGGGCATGGGGGCAAAGCGGGGCGTTTTAATCGCTTGCGTGAGATTGCTTTAATTTATACATTTATTCTGTATATTCATAATAAACATATTGATAATAAACATATTGATAATAAACATATTGATAATAAACATATTCACAATAAATAAACGGAGTTTGCATGTTAGAGACAGTAGAAGCCGAAAAATTGGGTTTTGATAGTGATAAATTGCAACAGCTTACAGCCTATTTAGATAAGCATTATGTAGAGGCGGAAAAATTTTCGGGCTATGCTTATCTCATTGCTCGGCACGGGGAAATTGCTAGCCTTATATGTCGTGGCAAATCTGCTATGCGCCAAGAAGCCGCTGATGGTTTCGAGATTGCGCCTGATAGTATTTTCCGCATTTATTCTATGACAAAGCCGCTAACGAGTCTTGGCCTTATGATGCTTGTCGAACAAGGCAAAGTGCAATTAAATGACCCGCTTAAAACCTACATACCCGCTTTTGCCAATACGCAAGTCTGGGAAAATGGCACAGCACAAGATTACACAGCCCGCCCACTTGAACGAGACATGACTTTGCATGATTTGCTAACCCATCAATCAGGCTTAACTTATGATTTTGTCGCCGACCATCCCGTCGATGCGCTTTATCGGCGCAAGCAATTAAATGGGGCGCGTAATTGTGGCAAAACATTAGAGGAATTTGTTGATATATTGGCACAACTGCCTCTCTTATTTGCGCCCGGCACGGGTTGGAATTATTCGGTTGGGCTAGATGTTATCGGGCGCGTTATTGAAATTGTCGCCAACCAACCGCTCGATATATTTTTCAAAACCCATTTATTAGAACCGCTTGGCATGGTGGATACAGATTTTGACATTAGCCCAGAGAAAAAAAACCGCCTCACACATTGCTATTACCATGATCCAAATATAGGCTATCCACGCGCGATTGATTCCCCGGCGCGAACAATTTATGACAGCCAGCCGCGCTTTTTAGGCGGCGGTGGTGGCTTGCTTTCGACATTAAATGATTATTACCGATTTTGTTGTATGTTACGCGCTGACGGCACATTAGACGGCAAACAATTTGTCAAAGCAGAAACGCTTGCTTTTATGCGCCGCAATCAATTAGCGCATGGGGGTGATTTGGACGGTTATGCAAAAGGCTCATTTACCGCCACAGGCGTTGAAGGCATGGGGTTTGGCATTGGTTGGTCGCTCGTTTTAGACGCAACCAAAACACAAGCCCCCACCTCAAACGGCACTTATGCATGGGGCGGGCTAGCCAATACAAATTTTTGGATAGACCCCGTCAAAGATTTAATTGTCATCTTTTTAGCGCAAACCATGCCTTATGGATGCTATCCAATACGCGAAGAATTTGCGCAAGCCGTTTATGGCGCGATTAAGGATTAGAGATTAGAGATTAGAAATAAGGGATGAGAAGTTAGAAATAAGGCATTCGGCATACGCATAAAATGGCTGGGGTGGCAGGATTCGAACCTGCGCATGCCGATACCAAAAACCGGTGCCTTACCACTTGGCTACACCCCAATCACGCTAGATATAGCGCAATTTGGGGCGATTGGTCTAGCCTCTTATTATCTGTATAGCCATTATAGCTAGGTTTAGGAGCGAGAATATAGAGGATATGAGGTGTTATGCGGACATATAGGGCGAACAATAGCGGCGTGTGGCGCAGTCTGGTAGCGCACCTCGTTCGGGACGAGGGGGTCGTAGGTTCAAATCCTGCCACGCCGACCACTATATGATAGGCAATTATATTTATTAAATAATAGGCGCGCTCATTAAATAATAGGCGCGCTCAGTTAAATCGGGTAAAATAAAATCAGGCAAAGGTAGATGATTATGGAAATCCCATTCATTCGCGATACAAAGGTAGAATATGGCGCGTGTGAGCGTCTATCGCCGCTTGTGCGCCGTGTGGTTTGCAATAATCCGAATCCCTTTACTTTCACAGGCACAGGGACATTCATTATTGGCAATGGGACAGTGGCGATTATTGACCCAGGCCCGCTCAATGAAGCGCATTTGGACTCTATTATGGCGGCTTTACAGCCTAGCGAAATTGTCAGCCATATTCTTGTCACCCACACCCATGCCGACCATTCACCCCTTGCTGTGCCATTAAAAGAGCGCACCCATGCGCTCGTTTGCGGGGCTTTGCGCCCACCTAAAAACAAGACGCAAAAAATAGAGGCAGTCAATTTAGATGAGGGCATTTCTTTGGAAGAGGCAATTGACCAGAGTTTTAAGCCCGATATTGTCCTACAAGATAATGATGAATTGACGGGAGCGGATTGGACATTGCAAGCCCTTTATACACCCGGCCATATTAGCGACCATATGTGCTATGCGTTACAAGAGGAAAAGACTTTATTTACCGGCGACCATGTAATGGGTTGGGCAACGAGTGTTATTGCCCCACCAGATGGCAATATGCGCGATTATATGGCTGCCTTACACCGCCTGCTTGCGCGTGATGATGTGCTTTATCGCCCGACACATGGGGCAGCGATTGAAAACCCGCAAGTTTTTGTGCGTGCCTATATTGCACACCGCGAAGCGCGCCAAGCGCAAATTTTAGAGCAGTTAGAAAAAGGTGCTACGCAAATTGCCGATATTGTAGCTGTGCTTTATGCCGATATAGATGTCCGTTTGCACCCCGCCGCAAGCCTCTCTGTTTTAGCGCATATACAGGCTTTAATAGAAGACGGCATTGTTATATGTGACAGCAGCACAGGCGGCGGCACAGCAAGCCTGCACGCAAACTATAATCTAACAGGGACAAAGTCTAGCTAGACAAAGCC
>JAPPQG010000219.1:0-3595 GCA_028816945.1 Alphaproteobacteria bacterium | reverse complement strand
GCGATGAACCCAACCAACAAAAGGCGATTACTTACCAGACCCTCTATGAGGAAGTTTGCCTCTTTGCCAATGTGCTAAAAGCGCAAGGCGTCAAAAAGGGCGACCGTGTGACCATTTATATGCCGATGATATTAGAGGCGGCTTATGCTATGCTTGCTTGTGCGCGCATTGGAGCGGTACATTCGGTTGTCTTTGGCGGCTTTTCCCCTGAGGCACTTGCTGGGCGCATTAAAGATTGTGAAAGCAAATTTCTCATCACAGCCGATGAAGGCGTGCGGGGGGCGAAAAAAATCCCGCTTAAAGCCAATGTTGATGCGGCTTTGGCGCAAGTGTCGCCCATTGAAAAAGTTATTATTATCAAACATATAGGCGCAGAGACGCCCATGCAAAAAGGGCGCGATGTTTGGTATCACGAAGAAAAAGCAAAAGTGAATGCCGATTGTCCAGCAGTGGAAATGCAGGCCGAAGACCCGCTCTTTATCCTCTACACATCAGGCTCTACGGGCAAGCCAAAAGGCGTGCTACACACAACGGGCGGTTATATGGTTTATGCCTCCATGACGCATGAATATATATTTGACTATCAACAAGGCGATATTTATTGGTGCACCGCTGATATTGGTTGGGTGACAGGCCATTCCTATATTATTTACGGCCCGCTTGCCAATGGGGCGACAAGTTTAATGTTTGAAGGCGTGCCAAATTATCCAGACGCTTCGCGCTTTTGGCAAATCTGCGATAAGCATAAGGTGAATATATTTTATACAGCGCCGACTGCCTTGCGCGCCCTTATGGCACAGGGCGATGATATGGTCACAAAAACCAGCCGCTCGAGTCTGCGCCTATTAGGCACAGTTGGCGAGCCAATTAACCCGCAAGCTTGGCTGTGGTATTATCATATAGTTGGGGAGGAACGTTGCCCGATTGTCGATACTTGGTGGCAGACGGAAACGGGCGGCATTATGATAAGTGCTTTACCGGGCGCAACTGACTTAAAACCCGGCGCGGCGGCTTGGCCTTTTTTTGGTATTAAGCCAATTTTAGTCGATGCAGACGGCAATATATTAGAGGGCGAGGCGACAGGCAATTTATGTATTGGCGATAGTTGGCCCGGGCAAATGCGCACTGTTTATGGTGACCATCAGCGTTTTATAGATACTTATTTCACACAATATACGGGCTTATATTTTACCGGCGATGGTTGCCGCCGTGATGCAGAAGGCTATTATTGGATTACCGGGCGGGTGGATGATGTGCTGAATATATCAGGCCATCGGCTTGGCACAGCCGAAGTAGAAAGCGCATTAGTGGCGCACGCCCAAGTGGCGGAAGCGGCTGTCATCGGCTATCCGCACGAGATTAAAGGGCAAGGCATGTATTGCTATGTCACCTTAAATGCGGGCTTGGCGGGCGATGACGCCCTCAAAGCAGACTTGATTCAATGGGTGCGCAAAGAAATTGGCGCATTTGCAACGCCTGATATTATCCAATTTGCCGCCGCTTTGCCAAAGACGCGTTCGGGCAAAATTATGCGGCGCATTTTGCGCAAAATTGCTGAAAATGACTTTGCCGAATTAGGCGATATTTCAACTTTGGCTGACCCTGATGTGGTCGCAAGCCTGATTGAAAACCGCCAAAATAAATCATAAAGCGCGGGCAAATGGCCGACTAGGCGCACCATTTTGCTGGCACGCCATAAGGTTGCGCAAGCCCCGCCTCAATAAGCGCGGCCGATAAAGTCTCACCCTGCCTATTTTGTATATCCGCCACCACCCGCCCTGCATATTTGCCATATTGCACATTGATAAGCACAACCGCCTTATCAATAATTTTTTTAGACCTATTCTGCTTATCGCTTGCGCGGTTAGGATGGGTGCGGCTTTCAGTAAGCCAAGTTTCAGCGAAAGTTTTTGCTTGTTGCGCCAATTCCCGCTCCCGCCCGCATTTGCCGTTTATTTCTGGCGTATCCACACCTTGTAGCCGCACTTTGACATTCACAAACAAATCAAGCCAAATAAATATGCGCGCCTGTATTGTGTCCCCGTCAATCACTGTTATAATTTCAGCAGGAAATGGCCCGCGTAAAATCTGTGCGGCTTGCGCGGGGGGCAAGGGTGGCACAGGGATAAATAATAGACTCACAACTATAAGTTGTAATATGCGCTGATATATCCTCATAAGCGCATACATGCACGAAATAGAAACATTGTAAAGCTTAATTTACCTTTTTTAACCCGCTCTATTTCTACTAAAAACGGGGCATATCTGCTGAAAACATAATCACTGACGCATTATTGGCCTATGCAGACCTAGACAATGTCAAAATCGCCTATGACGAGGGCAGTATTATAATCTTGTAGCACCATAAGGACAACATCATCGGCTGTGTCAGCTGTGCCTTGTGTCGCATAAATGATTGTATCATTTACGGCTGCATTATTTGTGTCTGTCGCTGTTAGATCACTGATAGAACTATAATCTGAATTTTGCGTCCATCTTATATTCGCCGCACTCATTAAAGTAGCAAGCGTGGTCTCTGTGCCAGCAGTCGTATCCACTTGTATATCATCGCCGCTTGCAAAGTCTGTGACAATGTCAAAATCGCTTGTTTGTGTATTTGCAACGCCAAGCACGAATTTATCATTGCCTGTGCCGCCTATAAGGATATCTAAGCCGCCGCCGCCCGTCAATGTATCTGCACCATTGCCACCTAGCAATGTATCAGTGCCGTCGCCACCGTCCAACGTATCACTACCTGCTAAGCCATAGAGTATATCGCCATCATCACCGCCGCGCAATGTATCGGATCCGCGTTCGCCACGTAATTCGTCATCGCCTGCGCCGCCTTCGAGTATATCATCATCAGTGCCGCCATATAATATGTCATTGCCTGCGCCGCCATATAATTCGTCATTGCCCGCATCGCCATATAATTCGTCATGCTCGCCATGCCCGTTTATAATATCTGCATGATCGCCGCCATATATTCTATCATTGCCCGCATCGCCATTGAGCGTATCGGCACCTTCGCCGCCATATAATCTGTCATTGCCTGCGCCGCCATTCAATTCATCATTGCCTGCGCCCCCATTTAGATAGTCATCGCCATCTTCGCCTCGGAAAAGATCGGCAGTCCCGCCACCACCATGCACTTCATCATTGCCTGCGCCCGCCCATACAGTCTTTCCGCCATTATCATTGATGATAATATCATTGCCTGAGCCTGTGCGAATTTCTTGTGCGCCGTCTGGTGCTTCATTATGAATGACTAAATCAGCTGTCGCCGACCTTTGGTCGGAGGCGGTTGCTGTTGTGAGTGTCGTATCTGTGCGCCCTTCAATAGTAATTGTTAATGTCTGGGCTGTTGCTGGGTCTGCTTGTGTGCCTGTAAAATATTGGAAAGTCTCTGTTAATGTCTGCCCGCCCGTGAGCGCATTTACAACAGCATTGTCATTATCTAATTGATATTCCCATGCGCCGCTTGGGCTGACTATAAATGTGCCATATGTGCCGTCAATGCGTATATTATCGGCTGTAATGGTGGTGAGTGAGCCACTTGTGCCGGCTCGGATAGATACAATATGCGCAATCGTGC
>JAPPQG010000182.1:11268-13548 GCA_028816945.1 Alphaproteobacteria bacterium | reverse complement strand
CGCCTCATAAAAATGCAGGACAAAATATACTTGTCTTTGTGCCACTTGGTGGCACAGGTGAAATAGGCATGAATATGAATCTCTATGGCTATGGCGAGATGAAGGCAAACGGCAAGCCCGATTATGCAAATTTTGATTGGCTTATGGTGGATGCAGGGATAACATTTGGCGGGCCAAGTGAGCCGGGGATTGAAATTATCCTGCCCGATATAGAATTCATTATGAAATATAGAAAGCGTTTGCTAGGTCTCGTCTTAACCCATGCCCACCAAGACCATATTGGCGCGGTGGCTCATTTATGGCCCTATTTGCGTTGCCCGATTTATGCAACAGCTTTTACGGCTGAATTAGTGCAGGAAAAATTAGAGCGCGCCCATTTAGCAGATGAAGCCCCTTTGCATGTTTTACCCTTATCAAGTCATATTGATTTGGGCGTATTTCAAATTGATTTTATCAGTTTGACGCATTCCATTATTGAGCCTTGCGCGTTGGCTATCCGCACACCCATTGGCAATGTGCTACATACGGGGGATTGGAAAATTGACCCCGCCCCGCAAATTGGCGAACTCACCGACCAGACGGCCTTGAAAGAGTTCGGCAAAGAGGGGGTGGATGCGATTGTTTGCGATTCGACAAATGTATTATTGGCGGGCGTATCGGGTTCAGAAAAAGAGGCAGCAGACGGGTTGCACCAAGCC
Source organism: Alphaproteobacteria bacterium (assembly GCA_028816945.1). Lineage (GTDB taxonomy): Bacteria > Pseudomonadota > Alphaproteobacteria > RS24 > RS24 > JAPPQG01. The sequence continues at coordinate 12,850 of JAPPQG010000182.1, read as the reverse complement.
GTTGCTGCTTGCAAAAAGCGGGCTGTGGTCACTTTATTTTCCTCTAATGTGGCACGCCTCCATGCCATAGGGCAGGTGGCAAAGGCAACGGGACGGCAGATTAGCATTGCGGGTTTTGGCATATATCGCATTTATTGTGCGGCCCGCAAAACGGGCTATTTGCAAGATTTCCCTGAAATTATACCCGAAACTGAGGCGGTCAATTTGCCCCCCGATGAATTGCTTTTATTATGCACAGGCTCACAAGGTGAGCCGCGCGCAACTTTATCGCGTTTAGCAAGAGGCACCTATCCCCATTTTGAGTTAGAAGCAGGCGATACGGTTATTTTCTCCGCTCGTACAGTGCCGGGCAATGAGTTGAAAATTTTTGACCTCCAAAACCGCCTTGCCGAACAGGATATTCATGTTGTGACGACCAATGACCATTTTTTGCATGTATCAGGTCATCCAAATCGCGATGAAGTGGCGCAAATGTATGAATGGGCAAAGCCTCGTATTGCGGTTCCTGTGCATGGGGAATATCGGCATTTGCGCGCGCATGCGCTTTTGGCTGAAAAATTGGGCGTCGAACAGGCGATACGCGCCAGCAATGGCGATGTGGTGCAACTTATCATTGGGGCAGATAAAGGGACGAATAAAGGGATGGGCGAGATTATTGACACTGTGCCATATGGGCGGCTCTATATTGACGGGGATATATTTGTCTCTGCTGTCGATTATCTTATGGATGAACGGCGCAAACTCTCTTCTACGGGCGTTGTAAGCATTGCTTTGGCGATTGATGAAGCAGGCCAACTGTGTGGTGAGCCAGAAATTACAAGCATGGGCATACCCGAACATGATGATTATGGTGTAGAATTAGAGAATTGGATAGTAGAAGCCATCGACCATGCCTTGCCGCAAGATAAAATTATCATGCGATGCGAGGTGGCAAGCGAGCAAATAAGCGCAGAAGTGCAACGTGCCATGCGCCATAAATGGGGTAAAAAGCCTGAAATTATGGTAAATTTTGTTAGAGTCTAATATAGAATAGAGAATTAGAATATAGAAATAAAATAGAGAATAAAAATAGAAAATATAGAATAGAATCGTCTGCATAAATAATTTGATAAAGCCAGTTTGCTAATAATAAAGTAAGTTTGCTAATAAAAATGAAAGGATAGAATAATGATAGGGCGTTTGAATCATGTTGCTATTGCTGTGCCAGATTTAACGGCGGCGGCGCGCATTTATAGTGATATTTTAGGGGCGGATGTATCGCAACCTGTTGATATGCCCGAACACGGCGTCACAACTATTTTCGTCACTCTGCCAAATACGAAAATTGAATTATTAGCTGTGCTTGGCGATGAGTCACCCATTGCTAATTTTCTTGCTAAAAACCCAAAAGGTGGCATGCACCATATTTGCTATGAGGTGGATGATATTATCAAAGCGCGCGACCATTTATTGGCTGAGGGCGCGCGTTTGGCAGGCAGTAGCGAGCCGCGCATTGGCGCGCATGGCAAGCCTGTTTTATTTTTGCACCCTGCCGATTTTATCGGCACATTGATAGAATTAGAGCAAGCATAGGGCCAAAGGG
>JAPPQG010000182.1:9448-11233 GCA_028816945.1 Alphaproteobacteria bacterium | reverse complement strand
CAAAACATGGTTGAAATTAGTTTCATTTTCGGTTTAGCCATTTATGGCATTATCTGGTTTCTCTGCCTGTTTGTGATATTGCCGATTGGCGTTGTCACACAAGATGAAGCGGGCGACATTGTGGCAGGCTCTGCGCCTAGCGCCCCCGTCCGCCCCCGTATGTTGCAAAAATTATTACTCACAACAATTCTTGCAGCCATTATCTATGGCGGCGTTTATTGGCTACTCACTTCGAATATTTTACGCCATATTGCCGTTCCATTTTAGGCTATACACAGGCTAAGGTGTTTATGAAATAAACGGAGAATGAAAAGAAAAATGACGCCGTGTCGGAAAAATCCAATCCTGCAAAACGACGCAGTCACGGCGCAAGATGATTCTTCACAAAATAATATGATTTGCAAGCATAAATTATTTTATATAAAATAAAGGCTTATCTTATTTTGGAAAATTATATTTACGCATAAGGCATAAACAGATAGGAATTTTCATGCGTCTATCCAATTATTTTTTACCGACCTTGAAAGAGACTCCGAAAGATGCGGAGATTATTTCGCACCGCCTTATGTTGCGGGCGGGCATGATACGCCAATCTTCGGCGGGTATTTATAATTGGTTGCCGCTTGGCTATCGTGTTTTAACGAATATAGCTGATATTGTGCGTGATGAGCAGAACAGGGCAGGGGCGATTGAAATGCTTATGCCAACGATACAGCCCGCTGATATTTGGCGCGAGTCAGGGCGCTATGATGAATATGGCAAAGAAATGTTGCGCATTGCCGACCGCCATAAGCGCGATTTGCTTTATGGGCCGACCAATGAAGAGCAAATGACACAAATTATCCGCGATAATATTCATAGTTATAAAGATTTGCCGCGCAATTTATATCATATACAGTGGAAATTCCGTGATGAAATACGCCCGCGCTTTGGCGTCATGCGGGGGCGTGAATTTTTAATGAAAGATGCTTATTCTTTTGACTTAACCGAAGCAGGGGCGCGCATTGCCTTTCAAAAAATGTTTATTGCTTATTTGCGGACATTCGCGCGGCTTGGGCTAAAAGCCTTGCCAATGGCGGCGGCGGCTGGTCCAATTGGCGGCGATATGAGTTATGAATTTATTATTCTCGCCCAAACGGGGGAATCGGATATTTTTTGCCATCGCGACCTTGTGGCATTAGAAGCCCCTGATGATAAAATAAATTATGAGGATGATTTAAGCCCGATTATTGCCCGCTACCAGTCTTATTATGCAGCAAGTGATGAACAGCACGATGCCGCCCGCTTTGCTGCCGAAGTGCCGCAAGATAAGCAAATGCAGGCGCGCGGCATTGAGGTCGGCCATATTTTTTATTTTGGCGATAAATATACAAACCCGATGAATTGCTTGTTAGAGGCGCAAGACGGCAAGCAAACAGCCCTCCATTGTGGCTCTTATGGCATTGGTGTATCGCGTCTTGTGGGGGCTATTATTGAGGCAAGCCATGATGAGGCGGGGATTATTTGGCCTTGGGCGGTTGCCCCTTTCCGCGTTGGCATAGTGAATGTGAAAATGGGCGATAAGACGGCCGATGCTCTCGCCGAAAAATTATACATGCAGTTAAATGAAGCGGGCATAACAGCCCTATATGATGACCGCAATGAGCGGGCAGGTGCAAAATTTTCCGATATGGATTTGATAGGCTTGCCATGGCAGGCGATAATCGGGCCACGCGGCGCACAAAAAAATGAAATTGAACTCAAAAACCGCGCCACAGGGGCGCGTGAAAACCTATCTTTTGATGC